>RGRP01000021.1 GCA_010021145.1 Candidatus Fonsibacter lacus | reverse complement strand
AAGGGCGCATAACTTGCGCCCTTTATTTTAAGTTTGACTTGATAACAAATAGTATTAGTTTGTTTTGAGTTTTAAAAAATTAAGGGGGATTTTTTGAAGGCCTACATTAACTTCGCAGATCAATTTGTCGTTTGGATTGGTAGAGCATTTGCTTGGTGTATTTTTATTCTTACAGCAGCAGTGATGTACGAAGTTATCATGAGATATTTTTTTAATGCCCCTACGCTTTGGTCTTTCGATTTTACAATTCAAATGTATGGTGCCGTGTTTATGATGGGCGGTGCTTCTGCTATGAGCACTAAGACACATGTTAAAGCTGATATGTATTACAATAAACTTTCAGAAAGAGGACAGGCAATTTTAGATTTAATTTTATTCTTCTGTTTTTATGCACCCGGGGTTTTTGCTCTTACTTACGCGGGTTATTTTTATGCAAAAAAAGCTTGGCAAGTTCACGAAGTAAGTTGGAATAGCCCTGCACAAATTCAAGTCTATTTTAGTAAAAGTTTAATTCCAACAGCTGGAATACTTTTATTGATTATAGGAATCGCAGAAATTTTTAGATGTATTATTTGCATCCAAGAAGGAAAATGGATGGAAAGAGTAAATGATGTTGAAGAAACTGAAAAAATGATTCTTAGAAAAGTTCAAAAAGGAGAGAATGTGAAGGATTTAATATCATGATGAATTGGGCAGCAAATATCACTGTTGAGAATTGGGTTGGTTTATTACAGGTAACTCTTTTTGTATTTATTATTTTACTTGGTTTTCCAATGGCATTCACGCTTCTTGCGATGTCAGTTATTTTTGGTTATTACGCTTTCTTTGATCCAAAATTATTTGCAGAGTCTGGAATTTTCGCCAATAGAATCTTTGATTTAATTGTAAAAAATGCTTTTTCGACCATGGAAAACCATGTGTT
Source organism: Candidatus Fonsibacter lacus (assembly GCA_010021145.1). GTDB lineage: Bacteria > Pseudomonadota > Alphaproteobacteria > Pelagibacterales > Pelagibacteraceae > Fontibacterium > Fontibacterium lacus. Next base: position 10,508 of record RGRP01000021.1, on the reverse strand, counting down.
GATCGCCATACCTCTGTTTTTATTTATGGGTTATGTAGTTGAGAAAGCCGGAATTGTTGCAAGATTATTTAATGCTATAAGAGTTGCAACTTATAAACTTCCAGGTTCATTAGCAGTTGCGTCTTTAATTACTTGTGCAATTTTTTCAACAGCAACAGGAATTGTTGGTGCTGTTGTTACTTTAATGGGACTACTTGCTTGGCCTGCAATGGTGAACAACGGTTACAATAAAACATTTGCATCAGGCGTTGTAACAGCCGGAGGATGTCTTGGTATCTTAATTCCACCAAGCATCATGTTCATTGTTTATGCAGTTGTTGCAGCCTTATCTCCCCTAAGATTATTTGCTGCTGCGATGTTACCAGGTTTAATGCTAGCCGGCAATTGGTCTTGCTTTCTTCTACAGAACTATGAGCTGGAACATGTTTAAGGATTCAGTTTATTTAACGGCAAGAACTTCGACGATGATTATTTGGTTATTCGTTGGATCATCATCTTTTGCTTCTGTGTTCGCATATCTTGGTGGACAAGATATTTTTGATGCTTTTTTTAAATCACTAAATCTTGAAGCTTGGCAATTTTTAGTTGTTACTCAGATACTAATTTTTGTACTGGGTTGGCCATTAGAATGGACAGAGATTATAATTATTTTCGTTCCAATATTTTTACCTCTAGTTAAGTATTATGGGATCGATCCTTATTTCTTTGGAATTCTTATTGGTCTAAATTTACAAACTTCTTTCTTGTCACCGCCTATGGCCATGGCAGCTTTTTATCTAAAAGGAGTTCAGGGTGATAAAGTAAGTTTAAAAGAAATTTTTAAAGGTGGATATCCTTTTATTTATATGGTGATACTTTCAATGGTGATTTTGTATTTATTCCAGCCATTATCTACTTGGTTACCTAACTATTTATTTGGTCAGGGCGGTTAATAAAAATCAAAAAATTTAGAAAAAGCAGTAGATGAAGCCATATCTTTTATCTGCGAAACAACTCATAGACAAAGTTAAAAAAAGCGAACTGTCTTCAGTTGATATCGCAAATAGTTTTATAGAAAGAATAGAAGAGTTTGAAAAAGATGTTCATGCTTGGGCATTTTTTGACAAAAAATCTTTTTTAGAAAAAGCTAAAGAAGCCGACGATTGGAGATTGTCAGGAAAACCTTTAGGACCACTACACGGGCTACCAATTGCCATAAAAGATATTTTCAAAACCGATGATATGCCAACAGGATACGGCACTCCCATAAAAGAAGGTCAGCGTTCTAGGAATGAATCTGAGGTTGTTAGATTACTAAAAAACGCGGGTGCTATCATTATGGGCAAAACTGTTACAACAGAACTTGCATATTTTGATCCTGGAAAAACTACAAATCCTCATGATTATTCAAGGACTCCAGGCGGTTCTTCAAGCGGATCTGCCGCGGCCGTTGCCTCATTTATGGCGCCTGTTGCAATTGGCTCTCAAACAAACGGGTCGGTTATTAGACCTGCATCTTACTGTGGAGTTATTGGTTACAAGCCTTCTTATGGACTAATTTCAAGAAGCGGAGCTTTAAGATTGTCTTTTTTATTAGACCAAGTTGGTATTTTTGGAAGAACAATTGAGGACATGGGTTTAATTTCCAAAATAATAATCAGCAAAGATTCAAAAGATACTTCTACAAAAATTTATCCAACAGAAAATATGGAAACTTCTGTTTTACAAGATCATCCTTTTGATCCTAAATTTGTTTTTGTACAAACTCCAAAGTGGAAGAATTTAGATAGTGGATCAAAAAAAGCCTTTGATCAGTTAAGAAAAAAATTAGAAAAAAATGTTGTTGATTTTCAAGATCCTTCCTCTTTTGAAAAAATTTTTGATTATCAGCAGATTATTATGGAAACAGATATGGCTCATAATCTATCTTACTTTTATGAAGCTCATAAAAATAAAATCGGAAAAAAATTAAGAGAAGCAATTGAAAGAGGACAATCTTATAAATCAAAAGATTACGCAGAGGCCGTTGACAATATAGAAACTCTGTATGAAAATATGAGTGAACTTTTTCATCACTTTCATGCAATTATTACACCTGCAACCACAGGTGAGGCTCCCAAAGGTTTAGCACAGACCGGAAGTCCAGAATTTTGTACTATTTGGACATATCTTGGTATGCCATCTATTTCATTGCCAATTCTTGAGGGATCTAATAAAATGCCCCTTGGAGTTCAAGTGGTTGGAGAAAAATTTGATGATGTTAGATTTTTACGTTCAGCTAATTGGCTCTTAAAAAAATTAAAAAAATAAAAATATGATTGGGAAATTTTCGGCTATAATTGGAGCAATACTCTTCGTTGTATATCTAAGCTCAATTACTTATTCGGTTTTAAAATCATCAATAATCAGCGCTTCAGCTGCAACTCCTGTAGTTATTATAGTTATAGTTGCCCTTGGCATGATGTTTTATGATTTTAATAGAATGTTATCTTTAACAAGCAAGTATAAGAAAAAAAGATAAGAGCTAAGCAACCATAGAACAATTTTGAAAGATCATAAGGTTAGTTTTTTACCTTTATTATTTTTATTTATTCAACCCATATTCATGACCGGCAATATTGCTGTTGCACGTGGTGCAGCAGGATTAGTTCCGCCTGTTTCCCTTGCATTTTGGCGATGGGTGCTTGCAGCATTAATACTTTTACCATTCATATTCCCTTCGCTTAAAAAACAATGGAAAGATGTATTAGTTGAGTTACCTAAATTATTGGCTCTCGGTCTTACCGGATTTGCATTTTGTGGGGCCTTTCCATACATCAGTGGACTTACAACGAGCGTTGTAAATATGGGAATTATTTATTCAGCCTCTCCTATATTTATCATTTTATTTTCAGTTTTTATTTATAAAGAAAAGTTAAGCAAATTGCAGATATTTGGAACGATTTTATGCTTATCTGGAATTATGATTGTAGTTTGCAAAGGTCAGCTTGAAACATTAATGAGACTACAATTTACTAAAGGAGATATTTGGATTTCAGGAGCGATGATTAGTTGGGCAGTTTATTCAGTATTTTTAATGAACTGGAAAAGTAAATTTGATCTTCTAACTCGTTTTGGTCTTATGGCAATTGCTGGAGTTATTTGCTTATTACCAATGTATTATATTGAAGAAACTTTTTTCTATACGACCTCATTTAATAAAGACTTTGTTTTTTGGACTGTGATTGCTGCAATCTTTCCAGGCATAATTGCTTTTTTAATGTATTCAAAATTACAAAAGTTTGTTGGTGCTTCAATAACTGGATTGGTGGTTTATTTAATGCCAATTTATAGCGCGTTATATGGCTATTTTTTATTCAATGAAAAACTACAAAGCTTTCATTGGTTTGGTGGTTTGTTTGTATTAACTGGTATAATTCTAGCTAATAAAAATTTATTTAAAATTAAATGAGCAGTTCAATCAAAACAGTTGGTTTTATCGGAACAGGTTTAATGGGTTTGCCTATGGCAAAAAACATTTTATCAAAAAAATTTAAATTAAATGTTTGGAATAGAACTCCTGGTAAAACTTTAGAGCTTCAAAAGAAAGGAGCAAAAGTTTTTAAGGATATAAAAGATTTAGTTCAAAATTCTAAAGTAATTGTTTCGATGCTTGCAAATGATGATGTTTGTAAAGCAATTCTTATAAAGAAAATTCAGCCATATTTACAAAAAGGTCAGATTGTAATCGACATGAGTTCAACAACTCAAAATACAGCTTTAGAAATTGGTAAAGCTTTAAAGAAGAAAAAAGCATTTTTTTTAGACGCCCCTGTATCTGGAGGAACCATAGGAGCAGAAAAGGGGACGCTTGCAATTATGGTAGGTGGCGACAAAAAAATATTTAATAATGTTATGCCATTATTTAAAAGTATGGGTACAGCAATTTATGTTGGCAAAACGGGATGTGGACAAGTTGCAAAATTAGCAAATCAAACAATCGTTGGAATTAGTATTGGGGCCGTATCGGAGGCATTAATTTTAGCAGAAGCAGCAGGAGCGGATCCTAAAGCAGTAAGAGAAATTATGTTACGTGGTTTTGCGGGTGGTCCAATTCTTCAAAATCATGGACTGAGAATATTAACTAAGAATTTTAAACCTGGCGGAAAAGCATCTACCCAACTTAAAGATATGAATAATATTATTGCAACTGCAAAAAAATATAAACTTCATTTGCCTATCGCAAAAAAAGTACAAGAACTTTATGCAAAAACTGTAAAATCTGGAAGAGCTAATTTAGATCACAGCGCTTTATATTTATTTATCAAAGCACTTAGTAAATAATGAAATTAAGACGAATTTTTTTATACGTCTTTTTATCTGCAATCACCCTTTACCTTTCTGTTTGTACTTACATGTACATCTTTCAGAGAAATTTTTTATATCATCCATATAAAAACAATTATTTACGTGGCGAAAAATTAAATGCAGACATTAAAGAACTTTCTATACCTTCAACAGAGGGAATTACTTTAAAGTCGTGGTTTTATAAAAATCCTCAAAATAAATATACAGTTCTATTTTTTCACGGAAATGCAGGAGAGTTAGGCAATAGAATTTACAAATTAAACGAATTAAAAAATTTAAATTTAAATTATTTAATAATTTCTTGGCGAGGATTTAGCGGAAATAAGGGAAGTCCAACAGAACAAGGCTTATATAACGATGCGAGAAGCGCTGTAGAATGGTTAGAAAAGAATAATATTTCAAAGAATAAAATTATTTTATATGGAGAATCTTTAGGTACGGGCGTTGCAGTTGAAGTTGCGCAAAATCAAAATTTTGCAGGAATTATTTTAGAGTCTCCCTACACTTCCATTGTTGATGCAGCAAAGATTTATTATCCCTATTTACCTGTGGATTTAATATTAAAAGATAAATATTTAAGTTTAAAAAAAATTAAAAACATAAAATCACCAATTCTGATAATGCATGGTGGAGCAGATATAATAATCCCTATTGCCATGGGAAAAAAACTATTCGATGAAGTTAAGGTCAAAAAGTATGGATACTTCCCCCAATTTGATCGTCATATGATGACTTATAACTCTGAACTTAAACTTGAATTACAGAAATTTATAAAAACACTAAATTAGCTTTTAATAAAAGCTTGCACAAAATCTTTTGCAATAAAATTGTCTAAGTCTTCTTCTTTTTCACCAACGCCAATTGCATAAATTGGAATTTGAAATTGTTTTGCAATAGCAACAAGAATACCACCTTTTGCGGTTCCATCTAATTTTGTCATTATAATTCCAGTGATCGGTGTAATTTTTTTAAATTCTTCAATTTGATTAATTGCATTCTGTCCAGTCGTTGCATCAAGAACTAAAATAGTTTCATGAGGTGCATTTGCGTCAATTTTTTTTAAAACTCTGATAATTTTAGAAAATTCTTCCATTAGATTTTTTTTATTTTGTAGTCGTCCCGCTGTATCAATCACGCAGTAATCAGCATTATTTTGTTTTGCATATTCAAAACTTTTAAATGCAACAGAGGCTGGATCTGAACCAATGTCTGATTTTATTATTTCTACATTAATTTTTTTACACCAAAGTTCTAATTGATCGATTGCTGCCGCTCGAAAGGTATCCGCTGCTCCAACAATAATTTTATTTCCTTGAGTTTTGAGTTTTTTACATAATTTTCCAATCGTTGTTGTTTTACCAACGCCATTCACTCCACATACTAATACGACAGTGGGCTTATTATGTTTTTTTGCAAAAAAATCTTTTTGAAGGGGTATTAAAATTTCTTCTATTTTCTTAGCAATTGCTTGAAAGAAATTTTCCTTTGTTAATTCTTCTTTGCTATATTTTTTATTGGCTATATTTTTTCTAAATTCTTCTACAAATCCAATACCCACGTCTGCTTGAATAAGAATATCTTCTATATCCTGAAGAATTTCAGCTTGGGGTCTAGATTTGTTAAAAACTTCGTTAATTCCTTTTGTAAATTTTTCTGAAGTTTTTTTAAGACTATCTTGAAGTTTTTTAAAAAAATTCATTAAGAATTATACTTTAAGACTAATATTATTAATATTTGAGACAGATCCGGTCATTATAATATGTTTGTCTTTTGTCCATTCAATATGGAGTGTGCCATTTTTAAAATGAATATTAACTTTTTTTCCAGTCAGACCTAATTTATTAGCCGCCACAGCAGTAGCACAAGCAGCGGTACCACACGCAAGGGTTAAACCAGCTCCTCTTTCCCAAACTTTAACTGCGATATTTTTTTTATTCATTACTTCAGCAAATGTAACATTACATCTTTCTGGAAAAAATTCGTGATGCTCAATTTGAGGACCAATTTTTTTAAGTAATTCAAACGTTATATCTTTAAAAAAAATAATATGAGGATTACCAACACTCAAAGTATAACCTGATAAAGTTCCAAAATGTTTCGTTTTAATTTTAACTTTTGTATGGTTCATTTTTTTAACCAAAGGTATTTTTTTCCAATCGAAATTTGGAATTCCCATATCAACTGACACCTCTGTTTTTCCAGTAAGTTTCGCTTTTAAAACTCCACTTTCAGTATTAATTTTTGATTTATTTAATTTTTTTTCGTTCATTAAAAAATATGAAATACATCTAGAACCGTTACCGCAGGCTCCCGTTTCTCCACCGTCAGAATTATAAAAAGTTATTTTAGCGTTGGTTTTTTTTTCTTTATCTTTATCTATAATAATAATTTGGTCGCAACCTGGACCTTTTTTTCTATCAGCAATATTTATAATTTGTTGTTTTGAAAGATTGATTTTATCTTTTCTTCTATCAATGATGATAAAGTCATTGCCTAGGCCATCCATTTTATAAGCTTGTATTTCGATCATCTATTTTATTGTTGTATCTTACAAATATTCTCAATTATTGACTTTTAAAATAGTAAAATATACTTTTAATAAAATTTTCCACAAAAATAAGCAGGTTTTGTGGTGTCCTTCTAATGAAGGAGATCAACACTAGTCAGCGATATTCGCCCACTAGTGCGATTGCTGCTGGAGAAAAAAAATGTTTGAAAATTTAACAAGTAAAATTGAGTCCGCTTTTTCTTTTTTTAATAAAAGCACTCAATTAGATGAAAAGCAAGTTGATGAAGGATTACGAAAAATCCGTCAGGCTCTTCTTGAGTCAGACGTTGCTCTTTCTGTTGCTAAAGAATTTATTGCAAATGTTAAGCCAAAAGCAATTGGCCAAGAAGTTTTAAAATCTATAACTCCAGGACAATTACTTGTTAAAATTGTCTATGATGAACTTGTTAAAATTTTAGGGAGTGAAAAATCAGAAATTAATCTTAATACAGTTCCGCCAGCAAAAATATTAGTTGTTGGCTTGCAGGGTTCAGGAAAAACAACAACATCAGCAAAAATTGCAAAATTTATTGAAAAGAATTTCAATAAAAAAGTAATGTTATCTAGCTTAGACGTTTACCGTCCGGCAGCTCAAAAACAATTAGAATTATTAGGAAGTCAAAATAATATTCAAACAATCCCAATTGTAGAAGGACAACTTCCAATAGAAATTACGCAAAGAACTTTAGCAGCAGCTTCTTTATCAGGATCTGATGTAATTATTTTTGATACTGCAGGAAGAACGCAAATAGATAGCGTGATGATGAGTGAGTTAAATAATCTTAAAAAAATAATTAATCCAATCGAAACTTTTTTAGTTGCCGACTCTTTAACAGGACAAGACGCTGTAAACATTGCTAGTGAATTTAAAAAAACAGTCGATTTAACAGGAATAATATTAACAAGAATAGACGGCGATGGAAAAGGCGGCGCCGCTCTTAGTATGAAGTCAGTTGCTAACTGTCCTATTAAATTTTTAGGAGTTGGTGAAAAAATTGACGATTTTGAAATATTTCATCCAGAAAGAATTGCAAATAGGATTTTAGGAATGGGAGATGTGGTTTCTCTTGTTGAAAAAGTATCTGAAAATTTAAAAAAAGAAGAAGTTGAAGAACTAGAAGAGAATTTTAAAAAAGGACAATTCACTTTTAATGATTATTTAAAACAGCTTAGACAAATGAAAAAAATTGGCGGTATGGGAAAGGTTCTAGGAATGATCCCTGGTATTTCAAAGATTAAAAAACAAATAGAAGAAGCGGATATTGATGAAGGTCTTTTGGGCAAACAAGAGGCAGTCATTTTATCAATGACTCCAAAAGAAAGAGACAACCCAAAAATTATTGATGGTTCTAGAAAAAAAAGAATAGCGAATGGTTCAGGAACCGACATCGCTTTAGTAAACAAGCTTCTAAAACAACATAAAATGATGACAGGAATGATGAAAAGAATGTCACAAGGTGGCGGAAGAAATTTTGGCGGTTTAGATGGAATACCTCCAGAGTTATTTAACAATCTAAAATAGAAAGGAAAACAAATGTTAAAAATAAGACTATCTAGAGGGGGGACAAAAAAAAGACCCTTCTATCAAATCGTAGTTGCAGATTCTAGAAATCCAAGAGATGGAAAATTTATTGAAAAACTTGGATACTTCAATCCGTTGTTACCAAAAAGTAAACCTGAAAGATTAAGTTTAGAGTCAGAAAGAATAACTCATTGGCTTAAAATGGGAGCAAAACCGACTTTAAGAGTTGCAAAATTTTTAGGTGCAGCAAATCTTGCTCCTGTTCCTGAAAAAAGAAATAATCCAATTAAAGCTTTACCTAAAAAGAAAGCTCAAGAAAGATTAAAAGCTGCGCAAGCTCCAAAAGAAGCACCAGCGGCTCCAGCAGCAGAAGCGACAGCCCCAGCAGCTGAAGCAGCTCCAGTAGAGGCACCAAAAGCTGAAGAAAAAGCACCAGAAGCGGAGGCGCCAAAAACAAATTAACTATTATGTGGTCTGCAAAAATATTCACTTTATATCCAGAATTTTTTCCGGGGATTTTAGATATCGGGCTTTATAAAAGAGCTAGAGAAAATAAAATCTGGTCACTCGATGTTGTTAACATTAGGGACTATGCCTTAGATAAACACGGAAGTGTGGATGATACTCCTTTTGGTGGAGGAAGCGGAATGGTTATGCGTGCCGATGTAATAGATAATTGTTTGGATAAAAATGTTAAAAATTCTAAAAATGAACTTATTTATCTAAGTCCCAGAGGTGAATTGTTAACTCAAAAAGTTGCAAAAGAATTATCACAAAAAAATGGAGTAGATCTTATTTGTGGACACTTTGAGGGAATTGATCAGAGAGTTATAGAAGAAAGAAAGATTAGAGAAATAAGTATTGGTGATTTTATTTTATCCGGTGGCGAAACAGCTGCGTTTGTTTTTTTAGACTCAATACTTAGATTGTTACCGGGCGTTCTTGGCAACTCTTCTTCTTTGAATGAAGAGAGTTTTGAAAATAATTTATTGGAATATCCGCAATATACAAAACCCCAAGAGTGGAAAGGAAGAGCGGTTCCAGAAGTACTTTTGTCTGGGAATCACGCTAAAATTAAGGACTGGCGCTTAGCACAATCCGAGGATATAACACGTCGCCAGAGACAAGACTTATGGGAAAAATATCACAAATAACTAAATTTTAATGCAAATTTCTACAATGAGAATAGACGAATTAGATAAACTTCATATTAAGCAAATTGGTGAAAAAAAGTTTCCAGAATTTTCTCCAGGAGATACTTTAAAAGTAAACGTTCGAATTATCGAAGGAAAAAGACAAAGAATACAAGCTTACGAAGGCGTTTGTATTGCTAAAAAAAATAAAGGAATTAATTCTACTTTTACAGTTAGAAAAATTTCTTTCGGTGAAGGCGTTGAAAGATTATTTCCAGTTCATAGTCCAAACGTAGAATCTGTTGAAGTCATTAGAAGCGGAAAAGTAAGAAGAGCAAAACTTTATTACTTAAGAGAAAGAACTGGTAAATCAGCTAGAATTACTGAAAAAATTAGAAAAAAAATTGGTGTAGATATTATTCAACCTTTACCTAAAAAAGAGGCTGTCCAAAATATTGAAGCACAAACAGATATAGCTGTTGAACAGGCTCCAAAAAATACGGAAAAAGCTTCAACGCCAAAGACAGAAGCTCAGAATAAAAAGAAGTAATACTAGTTTTTATTTAATGGCAAAGACACTTTACGACAAAATATGGGAGAGTCATTTAGTTGATGAACAAAATGACGGAACATCACTTTTATATATTGATAGACATTTAGTTCACGAAGTAACAAGTCCTCAGGCATTTGAGGGGTTACGTTTATCGAATAGAAAAGTAAAATTACCTGGATCAACATTAGCAGTGGTCGATCATAACGTTCCAACAACTGATAGATCAAAAGGAATAGCTGATAAAGAATCCGCAATTCAAGTGGAGACTCTTTCTAAAAATTGCAAAGATTTTGGTATAGAATTTTTTGGTTTAACAGACAAACGTCAAGGTATTGTTCATGTGATTGGTCCTGAACAAGGATTTACTCAGCCTGGAATGACAATTGTTTGCGGAGATAGCCATACTTCAACACATGGTGCATTTGG
>RGRP01000003.1 GCA_010021145.1 Candidatus Fonsibacter lacus | reverse complement strand
CAACTGTCATGAGAAAAAATGCGAATGATTAAAGTGTTTTCTTGATGCGAGCGTGCAAATCTTTATAGATCACCTTAGCCTCTTTCCACGCACGTTGATTTTCTTCTTTGTCGCCATCTTTCACAAGAGGGACAAAGTTCTCCCCAAAGTTGTGCATGAAAGAAATTGCACTCAGCAGTGCAATCTTTTCTTTTTTACTTAGACTCATTTCTCAACTGCTCAATCAACATTTCACATTCTTTAGTTTTTTGTTGAGATACAGTCTCGCAAATAATAAGAAGCTCCTCAACTGTTAGATGTTTTAGAAAGTTTGACTGCATGTCAACAAATGGAGTGGCGTCTCCGTAATCCTCCTCCTCCTGCAAACACATGCGAAACAAATGAATCGCTGCCATCAAAAACTCTGACTCAAATAAATAGGAATACAGTAATTCCTCTGGACTGAGCTTTGAGGCATCTCGTTCACTGTTTTTCCATGAACAATAATTGTCAAGCAGTTGCTCAAAAGTAATTGCGTTCATTTTGTCAGCTCTTGCTTTTGCTTGAAAGCTAAATCACAAATCTCTCGCATTGTGACAGGAGCTTCTCCACCAGAATTGTCATAAAGATATTGCGGCGTAGGGTCAACGGTTCCGAACTCAATGGAAAATTCTCGACCGTCGTTAATCATGTATTCAGCAAGAGCAAATAATTCCTCTGAATCTGTATCTTCGTCTACTGTGCTTGTTTTTTCTTTGAGTACCCAGTGAACATCGTGTGTCTGACTGAAATTAACCTCATAGTAAACAGGTTGTCGAGCTTCTGAGCGTGAAACAATCTGCGTCGCGTCAATAAAGATTTCGCATTCATCAGGAGAATCGCCCCCATGAATTTGTGCAATCACCTGGAGCACATCTTTCATGCTGCCCTCGCCGTGCTCTTGAGAAACATTTTTCTTGAAGATTTTTTCTTCATGACTGTAGCGAACTTTAATGCGCTGAACAATCCATGTAACAGTATTTGACATTGGTTTATCGAAATAATCAGGTGGATCAAGTGGGCGTGGGTCGTAAATAAAATCAGACATTTTGAATTTCAGCAATGCGGGCTTGTGCAAAACGAGAACCAGGACCGTACTGTTCGTAAAGTTCTGGCCAAGCGCTCAGAATCTTTGCTTTATTTGTAAGATCTGCGGCACAGTAAGCATCTGCAAGCTTTTTGCAGAAATGCCCACCAAACTCACGCATGGTTTCTGCAAAAATGTAATGGTCGTCAGGAGTCATTTTCTGAAAGATAAAAGAAATACAGCTCTTGTGCTGTACGGTTACATTGTACTACATGCTCGACGCATTGTCAAGCATTTATCTGTTGTCACTTGTAATTTTCTAATCCGGTCTCAAGAGATACGCGCAAATTAGAAACTGCTTTCTCAATCGAAGAAAGCCCCCTTAGTAGAGCAAATAGAAAATCTGGGCTCACTTTGTCATCTCGATCAATTAATTTTTCAGTTGTCGTAAATCTTGTTGAACAAGTTTGACATACGCATCTTCTGCGAATTTCATTTATCTGTCTTCTAGATTCAATTACTTTTCTTTCTGTGCTTTCACAAACAGGACAGCGCACGCCCAACAAAAGATCATCGTCTTGATTCATACTAAATAAATTCTCTCGTCATCACCAACGTATGCAGTAAATTCATACTGAGAGCGAGCGGCGTCAGTAAGAATCTTTGAAACCTCAGAACTCCAGTCTCCATCCCAAAAACCTGCGCCATGTCTGTTACGAGTTAACACGTAATCGTGTTCGGTTTGATTTAATGCAGGTTGCTGAACATCATAAAAATCATCAATGCAATCCCAGTTTTCACCAATCTTTTCAGTAATTTTTTCCTCAGCAATTGCAATAAACTGCTGATACTCAGAATAAAGTTTCTTCAGTGACTCTTCGTCAAAATCTGCAATTGAATAATTGTCTTCAAGCGGCTCGCCATAAATATCGGATTCTGTAAATAAAATAGTTTGAACGAGTGCGGTCAAAGTGGGATTCATTTCCATGATTGATTCTCAGTAAAGATTACCCAGCTTGAATTCGTTGAGCGCAGAATGAGCAAATCTAAAGGCGACGATAGAAATGATTTCGTTTTTGTGTGTAAGAAATAAGTCTTTCTGATTGCAATACTTGCTCCAAAAGAAAGCAAAAAACTTTGAAACAAACTGAGATGCTTCAAACAAAGCTGAATCGTAGTAATCAGACTCTTCTACGTTTTGATAGATCCAGCTTAGAGACTTAAGTAGCGCATTGTGCGAAATACCGTCGTGATTTTCAAGAAATAAAGTGAAGTGATCTACTTCTTGCTTAAATGCCGTTTGCATGTTTCTGTTAATAAAAAAAGACCACTCTGTGCTGAGCGGTCTTTGTATTCTACAGGCGACAACGCTACGTGTCAAGCATTTTCCTGCATGGCTTTTTCACAAATCTGTTCAAACGTGATAGTTTGCATGTCATCGTCAATACCTTCCGCCTGCATGATTTTGTCACGCAATTCAGAAAGTGCAGACACGTGCTTCATCATGTAATCAGCTTTCACTGCAAGAGTCGTATAAATTTCACGACTCAGCCAAGGCGCAAAAAAGCAAGCAATCTGTGCTTTTCTTTTTTCACGCTGCAGCACTTTCACAATGTCTTGCATTTGCAGTGTCAGCCCGAAAAGAATCATGTTCAATTCGCTGATGTAAAGCTCAGATTTTAGTTTCATGATCAGTTCAGAGAATGATTAGCTTTTCCATTGAAAACCAAATCCAGCACACTGCCGAAGCTAGCGGGAGTAACAGAATAATCGTACTTCCCAAAACCTTTAATAATGAAATAAAACTTTGATGTAGCTCGTGCAATTTTGCTTTGCATCTCGCCAAGACGATCATTTTTTAGAAAGCGCATCATGTGTACTTCAGCAACAGAAAGCTCGTACTCAGATTCTTCCTGCCTATACTTTTCGTAAAGCTTGCAATACAAAGGAAGAAAATTGCTACCAAGCTCTGAAATGATCCAGAGGCGTGTATCGCCTGGGCGCATCCTGCTGATTATCTTTTTGTCGTGAACTGCGACATCCGTCCAGTTATGTTTTACGACGCTTTCCGCCTCGTAGCACATAAACTCGTGCAGTGTTAAATTACGCAGATTGCGCTTAACACTTTCTTGTCTTGAAATAATCTGCATGTAGCGCTGAGTTGGAGGACTCGCAGAATCTAGCACTTTGCAAGTTTACTGTCAAGCATTTATTTTGCACAAGCGAATTAAATGAATGTCACGTCAAGATCAGGATACATTCTTCTATCTGCAAGCCTAGGAAGAATTTTTCTCGCTTCGGCGTAAGGTAAAAATGGTTCACTTCTTACAAAACCCATGCCTGAATAAGGTGACACCCATTTAGCAACATTATTCGCAACATAAATTCTTGGAAACTCGCTAAAGCTCCCAATCCAGATGCAGCCCTCATCCACTGGGGTCTGCGAATTGAATCTCGTGCGCACAAAAGGAAGAAATGCGCCCTCAGGTAAGGCACTCTGATCGTAATTTGCATAAACTCCACCCCACCCACGCATCTGAAGTTGAAAGTATCTGTCAGTAAACAACCCTGCAATTTCAAATTCTTTCATTGCATTGTTTTCAATCTCTTCAAGCGACTCGTAAATATCTTTAAATCTTGTTGTGTAGCTTTTATTATTAGACAAGGCTTCTCTGCATAGATGTAATCTCTTTTTCACCTGACTCGCCGTTATCAAAAGCTCTCCGCGTTCTGAGTATTTCGCAACAAATCTCTTCGCTACTTTTTGCGTCATACCTTTCGACTTCACTCATGATTGGGCGCTTGGTCACAATAAACCCTTTCAAGTACTGATGCAGCTCCCAACAATAATCTTCTGCTTGCAAATTCCATAGCCATTCAAGTATTTCAAATGATCTTCTTCTGCACCAATACCAATAATTGCGAAACTTGACAGCATCTTCTTTTTTAGAGATCTGCGCAACATAGAAAGTTTCTCGACATAAAAACTCTTTAACCCCTGGCGCCCCAATACGAGTTATGTAATAATAGCTACCCCAACGATACTTAAGTTTTACGTGCGCCTTTAACACTTGAAAATAAAATCTGCGTCTCATGACATACAAAGCTTTTTGCTTCCACTCAATTGAAGCGCACTTTTTTATTTTCTCTCGCAGAAATGAATGACCCTGGGGGCGCAGGAGAATCCCATGCTTGAACGCTGACTTCGTAGCCTTGGGCACAAACTTTTTGCTCTCACGCAAGTTTGCACGATACAATCTCCGCAAGCTTTAGAGGCTTCATGTCGTGTCAAACTTTTTCTACGCCGTAATCGTGCCCAAGGGGATCACGCGCTCGCAGGGAACAAAAATCCTGTCAGGGCGCATGATGCAACGAAATGCGTTTGAAGCAGTGAAGACCCTTGAACGAATCCACCCGGATGCTCTAAAGGTGCATGTGCGCAAAGAAAAAGCGCAGGCCCTTCAATCTGTGTCAGCTTGAAATTCCCCGCCAGCGATCAAGAAAAAATGCTCGTGCATCAATCCATGCGCGAGCTAAAACAATCTCTTGCAAAATCAGCGCAGCTTGCTGAAAGTTTGCTTTACATGCTAGATGAAAACTTTTTAGCGGTTACAGCTGAATACAGAAAAGAACTTCTTCCAGACATTGATCGAATCGGCGCTGCGATGTGGCAGTTAAATGTTCGCTTTTTTAGAACGCTCACACAAAAAGAAAGAATCATTGAAAGTGAAAATAAAGCAGAGTGAATCACAAATGACGTTGATCCGCTGACTTGTATTGACAGATGCTCCACTCCATCTTACACTTAAGGTGTTCTATGCAAAAACCCTGTCATGACTAGACGCGAGAGGCTGAAGTTCAAGCCGGGAGACCTCGTGTTCGCCCGCTTCCATGGTGAGGAGGAGTTTGAAATTATTGAAGAGGTGAAGTGTGATTCATCTTTTCCCCACTTCAAATGCAAAACCTGGGGCGGGCGCAGACATGATTACTGGGTCTTCCCACAAATTCATCTTTCTTCTAAATCAATTCAAACATTGATTCAAGAAGCAAATCGTAAACAACTTTCTCTTATCTGATCGGAAACATGGCAACTTTTCTTTCTCGCAGGGAAGCTCAGGAACGCGCACGTCAAGAAAAAGAACAAAAGCGTCAAAATAAACTGCGTCACAAAGATTTAATGTGGGCGGCAAAGCGTCGCTATTTGGACGATAACGAATGGTATGAGCTTTTTGTTCTTGATCGCACGTTTGGAAGCTGGGGTCCAGAGCAGGCGGAATACGAGTTTGGAGTTCTTGAAGAATTGCGTGAATTTTTCAAGCGTCATGCAGTTGGCAGCAAGTGCCCGCACATGAACGCGCTTGAGCGTCATCTTGCACTACACACAGAAAAGGAAAAAACAGAGGCAAAGCAAAAAAGCAAAAAGCTGGTCAAAGCGTGACACTTTGTACTACTGGCACAAGTACACCGTAAGTGCAAAATGCACATGACCGAAGCGCTTGCAAAGTCTTTAGCGCGTGCGGTGCATCTTAGGCACAGCATCATTACGCGACGAGAAGAGCACAAAAAGCGCGTTCAAGAACTAACAGAAAAAAGATCAGCGCTTTACATCAAAGCAACTGATTACTTAGAAGATTCACCAGCGATGAGTGAATTTCACAGACAACTTGATTTGCTCGACAAACAGGAGTTTGAGCTTCATGACGAATTCAAAAAGTTTCTCAGAAAAACCGACGAGAATCTCACAATCGCAATCGGAGAAATTGTACGAGAAAAGTTTGGACCCGATTGGGATTTCAATTCAGCTATCTGAACTTGCGCCCGTTATGAATTTACGACAGGCGCAAAAAATGATGGAGATTCAAGCTTTGATTTCGCAGCTAGCAATTAGCAAACTTCGAGCTGCAGACAAAAACGACAGAAATAAATATGACATACTAGAAAAACAGCAGATTCAGGCTGCGCTGGCTGGCTTGAAAATTATTCAGGAGGTTGAAAATGCTATCTGACAGCGACAACGTTTTTGAAAGTAGTGCGGAGTCAGCAAAATTCACAATGATACTCAACGAAGCGATTAGAGATTCAAGATTAAGTTGGCGTGCAAAAGGAATTCTTGCTGGATGCTTAAGTCATAGCAGCGGATTCAAATTCAACAAGGCTTGGATCTTGAGTCATGGCGCAGAAGGAAGGGATGCTGTAACGGCGGCTCTTGCGGAATTGCGTGAATTTGGATATTTAGAAGATAAGGTTTTGCGGTGCGAAAAAACAGGGAAGGTTCTCAGTAGAGAGCTGACCTTCCGGGATCGACCTACCGTGCGACTGGAAACCCGTCTTACGGAAAACCAGGCGACTGGAAACCCGTCCTACGGGAAACCAGTCCCTTTAAGAAGACCAATAAATCCAGAAGACCAATTAGAAGAAACCCCCCCTGTATCCCCCCAACAGATTCCTGCGCCGCCCACACCCGCCACACACACGCCTTCACCCGCTTCTGGTACGAAGAGAGTCAAAGCGACCCAGAGCAGCGTTCCTGACGATCTCAGGCCCCTCTCAGAGCTGATCTGCAGCTTCTTCAACGATCACAAAGCAGGGGCCAAGACGCAGCGAGCCTTCAGTGGGTTAATTTTGCAGCTAAGAAAAATTTTGCAAGATAAAAGCGGTGGTATGCAACATGTAAAAAAGCAACTGCAGACAGCAATCGAGAAATCACAAATGGGCGAGAAAAAGTGGAGTTCGATTACTTACGAAAATTGGGAGCGCTTTGGAAAACAAAAAACTCCTGCATGGCAAATCAACAACAGACCCAGCACGCAAACTGTCACAACAATTTTTGAAGAAGACGCAGCAAGCGACTTGCAATTCTGAAATACGTGCTATCATCTGCAAACTCTCTCACTCAGAACAACATGACAACGCTTGGCATCGAAGACTTTGAAACTCAGCAGGACTCGGTTGAAATAGAAAAACACTTTCTTGCCGCCGCCTACAACCATCTTTGTTTTGGGTTCGGCGAACAGGATTGGATTGATAAATTCATGGATCTTCCCAAAGGGCGCGAGATATTTTCTGACGCACTCAACAAAAGCATGTTTGATTGCTTGCAAGAAGAGCTGCTAACTTTCCAGGACGCGCCAACAAATGAAATTACTGTTTCGACTCGCCTTGGAAAGTTAGTCGAATGCGATGCAGCAACAATTGATAATTACATTGATGAGATTGTCTCATGCCCCGTAGAAAAAGATCTCGATGTTTGGAAAAACAAAATTATCCCTATTTGGCATTTTCATCACGCTCGCTCGCTTGTCAAAGACTACCTAAAGAATTCGCTAGACATTATAGAAAGAAGCTGCAACATACAAGAATCTCAAGTCGCTCTCTCTTATGTGCTAAATGCTGCACAGCTTATTGAGGGCGTAGAAACACAAAAAGATGAGATTCATCCCTTCATCGCCGCCAAGGAAATGCTGCTTGGTCCAAAGCAGGAGAATCGCGTCCTACGCACCCGTTTCGGCTTCCTGAACAGTGCCTTGGGCGGTGGCTTGAACCATCCCACACTTGGGACGGATGGACGCCTGATCGTCGTTGCAGGACGCCCCGGCAGCGGCAAATCGACCTGGGCCATGAACCTGGCTCTCGATGTCGCCACCAAGGGCTCCAAGGTGCTTTTTTACACGCTTGAAATGTCTGATAAAGAAGTCTGTCAGCGTATGTTGTCATGTCTTGATTATTTAATGTGTCTAGAAAAAGGTGGCACGCCTCTTAGTTATGGGCACATCATCAGACAAATAAAAGACGAAGAGCAAGAGGAGCGAATTCGGTCAATTCCAATTGAGCGCATCGCAGAAAACTTTATCTTTACAAATACTTACAACGTTTCGCCAAGTCAAGTCGCAACAAAAATCAAAACAGAAAAGCGCAGAAACAAAGATCTCTCTTTGGTAATTATTGATTACCTGACGCTGATGGATCTTGATTCAGATTCAACGAAAGCCGAGACGCGAGCGCTTGCAATTGGCGCAGCAACACGAAAGCTAAAAACTGTTGCACTGCAAACAGGCGTTGACATTCTCGCTGTTTGTCAATTGAACAGGGGCGTTGAATCGAGAAATGACAAAAAACCAATGCTTTCTGATCTTCGTGAATCAGGGCGCATCGAAGAAGATGCCGACATGGTGATCATGAATTATTGGCCTTGGTATTACGACAAGAATGAAGATGCAATGCGCTATGAGTATGCCGTTGTCAAAAACAGAAAAGGGGCGACAGGAACGTGTGAGATCTCTTTTGCAAAAGAGTTCTATGCAATGACGGAGCGTGCAGAATGAATCATTCATCTCGCAATACACCCTGCCCAATCTGTCACAGAAACACAGATGACAAGTGCAGGTGGAATGATGAATTTATACTTTGCTACGACGGAGATTCTTTTGCGCCCCCTCAGCATTTGCGTATCGGCGACAAAATAAAAGTCAATGCAGAAACGTTTGCATTGTGTTCAACGCTATCAGGCTTTGCAGGAAGCTCCCACTGCTTTGCTCTCGTTGATGATTTCAATTATCGCTTTTTAAAATATGAAGACAAGCGTGCGTACAGAATTCAGTGCGTGCGTGTCATGAAAGAATTTCTGCAAAGAAAAAAGTCGATTGATTCATCCGTTGAATTCATCGAGTTGAACGATAATTTACAGGCATTTAAAATTAACGAACTGTCGAACTGCAAGTTAATTGCTGAAAAGTGCAAGCTGCAGGCGGAAGCGTTATTGGCTTATGCGTCAGCAAATAAAAGATATATCGTTAAATATCTTTCATACGTGAATGCAATTTTTGAGGTAGAAAAAATAGCCATTGATGCGCTTGCTGAGATTTCTAGCTTTGAAGAGGTCTGTCTAGGATGCGCCCAAGTATTGACAAAGTAGCAATAGCGTGCAAGACTTTGCGGAATGCCCACTCACTCTCTCAACGCAGAACAGACAATGCTTGATCAAATTCCTGCTCAGAAAAAGAAAAACTACATTTCCTGCAAGAAGATCGCATCTTTTCGCAAGGGCATGAAAGCGACAGAAAAAGGAAAAATGTCGTCTTCAAGCTATACATTTTTTGCGTTTGAACACGAGAACTCAATAACTTTTTCATCACGCTATAGATCAAAGGACTACGAAGGTGGATCGAAGTTCAACGATCACTTCAAGTATCAACTTAAAATCAGAACACTGAAATCTGGCGAAAAAAGATTTATTTTTTACAACTTGATTGGGCGCCCGACCGGAGTTCGCACTTCGCCTCCAAATCACATGCGTAGCAAGTTGGCAATGCTTTGCAGGGTGCAGGAGGGCAATCGCAAAAAACCCATGCACAAAGACCCTGATCGCGGGCTTTATTTAGCTCAAGAGCGTCGCCTGCTCGCCTTCCTGCGCAATTTCCTGAAGCGTCACGGGGTTTCGACTCGCTATCTGAGCAGCGACCCATTTTCGCTGATGACTCAGCTCTGCTATCCGGGCACTCGTGAATTTACAGACGAAACGCTGCGTACAATTTCTGTAGGAGAGTTTCTGCTTGATGATCCTGTAAAAACGATTCTGCGCACAAACGGAAAAAAGAGCAAGCGTGTTCTGTTTAGTGCGATCAAGAACAACCCACAAGTGGCGCAAGGGTTGCTGCGATTTGCAAAGTACATCAGAATCAATCGCTCGCTAGATCATGCACAGGAATTTCTTGAAAAAATGTCACAGGCGCATTTAGATCGTTTTGGACAAGAGCGCAGATTTTACGATGCTCTTTATCTAGAGTATGGAGCAAAGAACTTAAAAGCAAAACAAATGAAAGTTTTCGATCGCCTGTCTATTGATGCAATTATCTCAGCTCTTTACAGCAATATGATTCTCGATGATACATTTAGAATGATTCACCAGCTTAACGCAAACGAAGGATTTAATTTTTCGCAAATTGAATACAATAGCATCAGAGAATTGCACGATGCACTTTTCGAGCTAACACCAAAACGAAGAAAAAACTCATTTACTCATTTTTGCTTCAAAGAAAGCAATCCCTCAGTCCAGTTCTGCAAGAAGCTGCAAGATGGATTTGTCGATAATCGCTACTCAGTTTGTTACGCGACTGGAACAAAGGAACTTCATCAATTGGCGGGTATCATGCACAACTGTGCTTTTTACTATTACAACAGAATTGAAAAAGGAGACTACGCAATCTTCTGCATCAAAGATGACGACAAGACGAAGTATATGTTTGGGATGAATCTTTACTACAGAAAAGACGTGAATTGTTTATTCGCAAAGCTTGATCAAGCCGTAGCAATGTGTAACGAAAAAATTGAGGCAGACATTGAAAACGAATTGAATGATAAGATTCAAAAAGCTCTAGCCCCTTCAATTCTTTATAGCTATGAACTCCGGCTACCCAAAAATCAGCCCCGCGCCGAACTGGGTGTCAATCTTTACGCTGCGTGATGATCTCTCGCCCCCAGGATACATTGAGACTTTTCTTGAAATTCAAGAGCATCCATACGTAAAGCCGGGGGGCAGACAAAGAGGAAAAAGCAAAGGAGAAAAAGAAAAAGAAAAAACTCGGGCGCAATGAGAAAGCTTAAAAGTCATCCCAGTTCGATTCTTTTCTTTTTTCAAATTCATCAAGCGTTACTTTTTCAAAGTCAATAGGCGCAACAGGAATCTTTCTTGTGAGATGTTTGTAAGATGAATTCTCTTCCGTGCTAATTCCATTAATCTCGCAATACTTCTCATGCCACTCCTGAATCATTCTTCTGTCAACAAAGCCCTGCATTAAATTCGCAATTGCTTGTACGCTTTCGCCCTTCTCAAAAAGCAAATTCACGGTCACTCGCAGGATGCGATTGAGGGAAGTGGAGGCGCGTGTCGGCATTTTGCAGCTAAAGGGGGTTGACAGCTCGTACAATCTGATGCTACCTTGCATCTGTTCAACACACAAGGCGGCATGTCCGTTCATCAGAAGCTCATGCAGGCGCGTATCGCGCTTCAGGGCAAAAAGCTTTCAAAAAGCGGTAAGAACAAATTTGCTGGGTACAATTACTTTGAACTTGGGGACTTCCTCCCTACTGTTCAAGAAATCTTCGTGTCGCTCGGGATTTCGGGCGTTGTCAGCTACGGCAAAGAAGAAGCCACGCTGACCATCACCGACTGCAGCAACCCTGACGACTGCATCGAGATCTCCAGCCCCATGTCCAGCGCTGCTCTCAAGGGGGCACACGAGATTCAGAACCTGGGCGCTGTGCAGACCTACCTCCGCCGCTACCTCTGGGTGACGGCCATGGAGATTGTTGAGCATGACGCTCTGGACGCCGTTCTGGGCAGCGATGCAGGCACTGCAGCACCCAAGGCAGCTTCTGCTTCTGTCTCTGCTCCTGCAGCAGCTCGAAAGCCCATTGACGAGACACCCGGCGGCCTCCCCGCCAGCGTTGCTTTTGCGCCCACCTCAGTCAACGAAAAGCTTGAAACCAAGCTGATGGATCTGGGCATCACGCAGTACGGGATCAAAACCGTGCTCACGATTACTGAATCCCTGAGCCTCGCGGAAATTCCTGAAAACAAAGCAACGGCGCTTCTGAAAGCAGTAGGCAAGGATCACATCAAGATGTTCAATCAAGGCAAGAACAGCAAGGGCGCACAAATTATTCCTGAGCCCATCAGCGACAAGATCAACAGCAAGTCGATTGACGATCTTGCAAAAGCGGCTTCGCTTGAGGCAGATGCTGAAATTGAACGCGCCAAAGGTGTTGCAGAAGCTAATCGAATCATCGGCGATTCACTTAAGGACAATCCGCGATATTTGCAATATTTGTATATTGTAGGTTTGCAAGAAGGTAGCGAAAAAGGCAATCGCACAATTTATGTTCCGACAGAAGGCGGTCTTCCTGTTCCGACGCTTGGTATTGAAAAATGAACGCACGTTATTTGGTGTATCAAGTTGGTTGCATCGAGTGTGGCGTTTCTTCTTACCCAATCAAGACTTGCGCAACACTTGAAGACGCTCAAGCTGTAGCCAATGCGCATCCGAGCACTTGGGAAACCGAGGGCGGAGAAGGCTATGTCACCGTCATTGATTTACAAGAGTGCAAAACGGTTGGCTATAACAGAAACGATGACTGAAGCTGCTAGTTCTACACACTACGAGGTTCAACAATGACTCAAGAATACCCGATCACCCCACCGCCTGAGCTGATACGCAAGTGGAACCTAGATGCTGTTGATGCACCAATGGCAGATAAACGGTACATCGCCACCCAAGCCGCCCGCTGGGGCGCTGATCAGGAGCTGGAGGCGTGCTGTGAGTGGCTGAAAGTCAAGCACTGGGTTGAGCCTGAGTTTGCTGATGAACTCCGCGCTGCCCGTCGCCCCAAGCCGCCGAGCTTGAAGGAGCTGGCGCTAATGGCACTGGAGGATGCCGTCAAAATGGCCGATGACACCCCGCCAGAGGGGATTTGCTCAGACCAAGCAAACATCATCCGCCGCGCATTGGAGCAACTCGATGACTGACTACAAAGCAACGCCCGAGCAGTGGGCGGAAGAGCAGAAGTGGGTGGAGCAGTGCAGCGCTGCTGCCTGCCTCTTGGAACTCCGCGCCAGGGTCGAGGCACTGGAGGCCAATGCCAAGCCAACTCCTAATGATCGCCAAATTAGAAGTTCCAACTATCCGGAAAAACCAGATAGTTCGCTGGTGGAACGGGTGGCCAGCGCAATCGCTAAGGCCGAGCACCTCTGCGACGCGGAGGACGCGCTTCCAGAAGCCCGCGCCGCTATCCGCGAGGTGGCCGCGTGGATGCGCGAGCAGCAGGACGGCGACCTGATTGCAGCAACCATGCTGGAGCAGGAGGCCGGGCGATGACTGACTTCCACCCCGCACCATTCCATGACTTCTCCACCGAGCTGCGCGACCCGTGGCCGGTGGTTGAGCGACTGCGCATGGCCCTGCGCGAAGCCGAGCGCTATTGCCTCGGCGCTGAAAACATCACCGGCCAGTGCATTACATCTCTCCTCGAAATCCTGCCTGATGACGATGACTAATCAACGCCTCATCTCTCCGCCCGCCGAAATCATCCGTCAGTGGGAAGTCGAGTGGGACACCAACGGTGCCGCCCACTGCGACAAGACCCTTTATATCGCCGCTAAGGCTGCAACCTGGGGCGCCAAGGCTTCCATTGAGTGCGCCCTCAGGGACACTGCTTCATGCCACTGGCGCGTTGCCGATGGCCCTGAAGATGGAGTGCAGCTCGTGCGGGCCAGTGATCTGGTGGCTTGGGCTGCTGCCATTGGCAAGCGTTATGAGGTCGAAGAATGACTGACCTCTCCCCTGCCGCGCAGGCGATTTTGAAAGCCGCTTACGAAGCAACGCGAAACCCAAATTGGCAAACGAACTTCTACACCAGTTATGCCGCCGCCGCCCTGCGAGCTGCTGCGGATCAGGTGGTGCCGGAGCAAAGTGAGCCACCCTGCGGAGAAAGTGAACCGTGGCCCCAAAGCTATCAATTGATGGCTGATTCCAAATGGGAGCAACGGCAGAAAACTCGCGCCGAACTTCTCGCCATCGCCGCTGAACTAAAAAACAAATGACTAACCAACACCCCATCACCCCACCGCCGGAGCTGGTGCAGCAATGGTGGGAGCAAGCCGACCAGTATCAAGACGATCCAAAGACTTACTTTGATTACGTTGCCACTGAAGCCGCACAGTGGGGCGCCGACCAGGAGCTGGAGGCGTGCTGTGAGTGGCTGCGCAGCAAGGACATTCTGGAGCCTGCCATTGATGCTCTCCGCGCAGACCGTCGCCCCAAGTCGCCGAGCTTGAAGAAGCAGGCGCTTGCCGACTTTGACTGGCTGGTTGGCCGCACTTTAGGGAGGCCAGAGTTTGATGAAAGGTCGGAACGAATCCGCCGCGCACTGGAGCAACTCGATGACTAATCAACAACATCCCATCACCCCACCGCCGGAGCTGGTGCAGCAGTGGATGGAAGAGCTATACGGCGGTCCAGTTTCTGTGCGAAAGCGTTCGCGAGGGCATTGCCAATGTGCTGCTGCACCTTGCCGTCACCTGGGCTAACTACAGCGACGGTGACGAGTGCTGGCACGGAGTCACGACTAACACCCTTGAAGAGCTTGCCACTGAACTCACGGCTCCAACCCTGCTTGATCGCGCCTTGGCTGGGGATCGTGCTGCTGCGAGACAGTTCCTGCAGGAGGCGGGCTTTGTTGACGAACACGGCCAACTCACTGCTCCTTATCGACCCGACAATTTCGATGACTAAACCTCTCTCCCCCGCCGCGCAGACACCATCCGCCGCGCCCTTGAACAACTCCCCGATAACGAGTAGTCGCTTCTACTTCTATGTCTGAACTTTCACCACAAGCCTGGGCTGTACTAAATGCAGCCTATCAAGCACCTGACGATGGAAACGCCACTCGCCAATCCGTTGCCGCCGCTCTGCGAGCTGCTGCGGATCAAGTGGTACCGATGGCACTGTGCGTCCACAACGACGACTTTGTTTACGTCCGCAACCAATTTCTCGCCATCGCTGACGAACTTGAAAGCCTGCAATCAAACCCTCTAAGCAACTCCTAATTTTCCTCAAATTAGGACTTTAGCCAACTCGCCTCGCCCGTGCCGCTCAACAAAGCCTCTCTGCCCTGCCCCAAATGCAACGCATTGATCACAAAGGTTACAAGTTCGCTCAGAACTCCAAGCGGAGATTTCTACAGATACAGGCAATGTGAGTTCTGTGGGCACAGATACAAAACAGTGCAGCTTGCAGAAATCCTTGCAGTACCAGGCGAAGTAAGAACAACTCACGAGGGTCACGCTGCCATCATCAATTGGAAAAAAGTGTTTGATCGAGTGCTTCCTTCTCTTTTGCAGAAACATGACCAAGCTTGAGCACGAACTCTGTCTCGCCATTTCCCCGATCATCAACGATCGAGCACCAGAGGAATGGGAAGCGGAATCAAAACGTGCATTGCTTGCAATTATCGTTTACTTGAGAGATAATGACTACGGGAACGCAGCACGCTTCCTGCTTTCAAGCTCTTCTCTTTAATTAGAAAACATGGCGCATCCCAAATCAGGCTTTTACATCAAAGACGATCACGAATATGTCTCTGTCAGTTCAGTCTTGGGCAGAACGTCAGAACTATTCGATCCCAACAAGATAAAAGGGCTTGAGATCTGGCGACAAATGGAGCCCAACTGGGAAGACGTCATGCAACGAGCGCAGCGCAGAGGGACAATTATTCATGCGGAAGTTGAGATGTCGTTTATGGGAGATGCAGAAAAACATAAAATGGATCATGCGACAATGGATGAAATCATGAATTACAACATTCATGAATACATCACTTATCTCTCACCCGTTCTTGACTTAATCAGAAAAGAGAATTTCAAAAATGAAGTCAGTGCACCATCTTTCTTGATGGAAGAAGCTCTCTATTGCCACCTTGGCTATGCAGGCACTGCTGACTTGCGCTTGCATTGGGATGGACAGTACAGCATCTGGGACTGGAAAACAGTGCGCTCATACAAAGAAGAGGGAGTGAAGAAAAAAGCAAAATCAATGTCGCATTACAAAAGCGCTGAAGTGCAGATCGCTGCATATGCACTCGCCCACAATCTTGCTGTAAAACGAGGAGAGCTTGACAATGAGATAACTCAGGGTGTAATCTGTGTTTGCTACGACTGGCGTGAACCTCATGTTCACGTTCTGAACAAGCAAGAGCTGAAAGCTCGTGCGCAAGAATTTATCGAGCGCTACAAAGCCTACTGCTCACTCGAAAACACCCAATTCCCAAGGCTCATTGAGCCTGAACTCTGATGCTCACA
The DNA here is from genome assembly GCA_010021145.1 of Candidatus Fonsibacter lacus. Classification (GTDB taxonomy): domain Bacteria; phylum Pseudomonadota; class Alphaproteobacteria; order Pelagibacterales; family Pelagibacteraceae; genus Fontibacterium; species Fontibacterium lacus. Next base: position 13,053 of record RGRP01000003.1, on the reverse strand, counting down.
CTTGTCGCTAGCGGTTACGTGACCGGCGAAGTTCAAGTAAAGGATGGTGATTACGGCAAAACTGCTGTTGTCAGCATCCGCTCTAAAACTACAAACGGAAAGCAAACTCACTTCGTCAACGCCACTTTCTACGGCAAAAAGATTGAAACCGTCACCAAATTCATGGAAGACGGTCGCCAAGTGACTCTTGTAGGAAGCGTAAAAAACGTATCCCCCAAGAAGAAAAAAGATGGCACCGACTATGTTGCTATTTACATGGATGCAACAGATTTCACGATCCCTGAGCGCCAGGGCCAAGAGATGCCTTCTCGCTCGACTGCCCCGGCTGCAGACGAGATGCCCTTCTGATTACTTGGCGAAGCACGGCCCTATCCCACTGAAACAGGGCTGATTCACCTCCCCCGCGCCAACGTTTCTACTGCTCGGGCCAAGCGGTAGGCTTCCAGAGCACCAGCGCACGCAACATCAAGGGGTCTCATCAGGGAGCAAGGCGGTACCGCCCCCGCATGTGGGTTCTGGGCCTTGTCAAGGTGAACAGCTTGTAAGCCCAAGACTTGAAAGCCCCCGAAAGGGGGTTTTCTTGTATCATTCAATAGCGACAGCAAATTACAGTGAACAGACTCATTGGGTTTTACAGCCCCGCCGCTCAATCTGGGAAATCACTTGCGGCGAACGTATTAGCGCAGCAGGGCTATCGCACGATGAGCTTTGCAGAGCCCATCAAACGCATGGGGACAGAGTTTTTTATTTCGCTTGGTTACACAAGAGAACAGGCGATGTCGCTAGTTTGGGGGCAAAAAGAAAAGCTCGTTCAAGAAATCAACACGACTCCTCGTCATGTACTGCAAACGCTAGGAACAGAGTGGGGGCGTCAATGTATCTCAGAAAGCATCTGGATTGATTGCATGATGTATCGCGTGTCTTCATGCTTTCGCAACGAAGACTGCAGAATTGTTATTGATGATATTCGTTTTCAAAATGAAGCAGAAATGATCAAAAAGATGGGAGGCGAGATGTGGAAAATTATTCGTCCTTCTGTAATCAACTCACAATCGCATCAATCCGAGGGTGGGCTTGACAACTGGGATGGATTCGATCAAGTTGTCGAAAACAGCGGAACAATTCACGACTTTCGCGCAAAACTCAATGCGTTGATCGCTCAACAGTAAAATGTTAAAAGATCGTGGTGATACTTTTTACGGGGCGCGTCTTGTTGCCGATGCGCGTCTTCATCTTGGCGCAGTAATTAATGGTGGCGATGGAGAACTATTCTTCGTGACAATGTGGAAAATTATTGACAATAAAGTTTACCTAGGATATAGAACATTTGACAACAGAGATATACAGATGAAAGGGGTCAAGGATTTTATTTTCAACTTTCATCACGGACTAGGAATTAAAAAAGCCACGCTTTCAACATTTCTTGCAAACTGTGCAAAGGCTGCTATCAAGGATAAAACCCAAGCGCAGTATGCATCACGTTTTACAAAGTGGCTTGGCGAGCAAAACGAAGGCTTTGATTTTCCGCAGGAATTTTTTGAATACATGCGTATTCAGTATTACATTAAAAAACGCTACACAAAAAAGAATCCAGATAGATATAGAAGATTGCAAATTCTTGAAAGAATCTACAATCAATACCCTCAACTTTTGCAAGAGGTCGGTGCAGGAAGAAAATACAAGGATATTTTTGACTGCGCAGAAGATCTGACAATTTGGGAGCGAAAGCGTACAGTTCGCCCTCTTTCGCTTTACAACAATCCAACAGCAAAACAAACAGAAGAACTGGCGGAAAAGTTAAGCGTCAAGCTCAGCAGGCTAAGTCGACGCATTTTAATCGCTAAGCTAATAGAAATCTACAAGCGCGACAAAGGGATTGATGACGGCAAACTTATTGATAACGCTTGAGCAGTGCGCCGCTCAGTCCTACTCATTCTTTGTCGCTGGAAAGCCTGAGACGCAGGGCTCCAAGAGCGCTTTTGGCCGCGCCTACACCGACCGCGAAGGTCGTCAGCGCGTCGCCGTGGCAATGGTGGAGCAATCCAAGGGTCTCTATGCCTGGAGAGCCTCTATCGGGCGCATGGCGACAATTACTCGCCCACGTGACTGGGAAACGAATGGATTATTTGTGCTATCAGTATTATTTTACATGCCACGTCCTAAGTTGCATTTTAACAGCAGAGGTGAACTGAAGAGCAGCGCTCCTCTGTTTCATTCCAACAAGGGCGATGCAGACAAGCTGCTCAGGGCTTGCGGTGATGCACTAACAAAAATATGTTATGATGACGACGCTTTGATCGTTGCGGCTTCATCAATGAAGCTGTTTTGCGATCCGTCTGACGGCCCAGGCGCTCACATCAAGGTTTCCCGCCTTGATCGAGAAGCGGCTACCGCGATGATGCTTGCATTGAAGCCCTGACCGGAGTTCTTGCAAAATCATCAACGTCGTGCTAACTTGCACAAGTTCTCACGCAGCCGTCATGGCACGCAAAAAACAGGACTCAGATACTGCAGTCCTTGACCCCATCGAAACCGACACCGAAATGTCCACCGAAGTTCTCACTCCTGAAACCGAAGCAGCCAAATCGACCAAAGTAAAGGTCGGCGGTGAACGCAAGGTTGGCCAGGAACTGCTCGAATACGCACAGAACAATCAGGGCATCCCTGGCGATGAACTGGCCTATGGCGCTGGTTATTACACCAAAATCACCGACGCCGAAACCGGTGAAACTCAAACTCGTATTCACAAGAACGAGTTTTTCAAGGCTCTGACCGAAGCCTCCACCGGCCTGGTGATTCCCTCTGCTCGTCGCGCCTACAGCTCCAGGAAGGGTCGCGCTCCCATTGTCACCATCGGCAAGACCGGCAACTGCGTCGTTGGCGCTCGTCACAGCGCTATCGCTGGCTTTGAGCCTGGCAGCAAGGTGCAGGTGGCCGCAGAAGCAGGCAAGATCGTGCTGACCGCCCTGGGCGAGGCTGAAGCTGCTGAGGTCGAGGCTGACGACGACCTGGACCTCTGATTCACGCTCGACTGTTTACGCCCTGCTTCGGCAGGGCTTTTTCTTTCTCTATCAACATGGGACAACTGCAGGAACAGGCACATCAATGGCGAAATGCTTTTGAAATCAAAAGCGACAATCAAAGAGGAAGCCTCCAGTACAATCTTCAGGTTAAGTTGATCATTGAAGAGTACACAGAAGTCATTGAAGCATTTGATGCTTTCAAGCAGGGTGACATTTCCACCCATGCCGACTTGCTCAAAGAGTTAAGCGATCTTGTTTTTGTCTGCTATCAAGCAGCGGAAAATATGGGCTGGGATCTTGACGAAGCTATGCAACGTGTTTTTGATAGTAATATGAGCAAGCTTGACGACGCGGGCGCCCCAATCAGGAACGAGGCGGGAAAAGTAATGAAAGGGCCAAATTATCAAAAGCCGGACCTGTTTGACCTTGTGCAATGAAGCGCTATCTTTTTTCTTTTCCAGTCTTAAATATCTATTATGCCTGTTGGGCGTGCTCAAAATATGAAGCCAATCATCTTTTGATAAACTCCTGGTTGGCGCCTTATTACGGCCAGGCAGTTCTACTGAATCCAGATGACAGACTCTGAGGCAGATGCCATCATTGATGCCGTCTGGACTTCAGAGGCGTCTCTGACAGCCAACCTGAGGGCTCTTGCGCGTGCCGCCGCCTGTTACGGGTGGCGATGCGCCCAGGCCGCTCACTGGATCAACAAACATCGCTCGCAACACAATGGTCAATCCCGTTGAAGAACAGAAGCGACAAGATCGCTTGGAGTCTTGGTATGAGCAAGACGGGCGCAACGAAAAGAGTCATTCACTCCATTGTCTTTACACTGGACTTGCCAGTAAATACATGAACAAAAGTGACAAAAATGACTGACCTTGATCTTGAACAGCTCTTCCGCGAATACTGGGAGGGCTCCTATCCCAATGCGCCCGCAAATAAGCAATCTGCTGCTTCGCATATTGCGTTTGCTCATTTTGTTCTTTTGAAGACAAAAGAGGGCGACAAATGAAAGCAACCGTCGAAGATAAGTACTTCACAGTCAAGGTATTAAGCCGCACGCCTGAGCCTCAGTCGCTGTGTTGGTACGCGATGCACCAAGACTACAGCGAAGAATTTGTCTTTTATGGAAACCCGCCCGAAGAAAAAGAGGCGGGAGAGATTGTGGTGCGCCACTTGTTAAAAGGTGAGCGCGGGCACTACGGCCCACTAGAGCACCCAGCGATTACGTTCAACATTGGCTGGTTTCCCCATAGTGTTATGCAGCAGGCTCGCACGCATCGCGTAGGTGTGAGCTTTGATGTGCAGTCTGGTCGTTACACTGGAAAGCGTATTATTGACGCAGTTGACGGTAGGCGTGACATTGAAGATGTTTTCTATCTGCGTCCCGCCGGTATTTACAAAGATCGTCAAGGGAAGTCTTACGAATACACAGAGGATCAGCGCAAGATTGATCGAATCATGTGCATTGATTCAGCAGTCCGCTACAAGCTTGCAATTGACAGCGGTCGCGCAGAAGAGCACGCAAGAGGAATGATTCCATTTGACTTCCGCCAGCACTTTGTAGCGAGTTTTTCGCTGCGGGCGTTGATGCACTTTCTTGATCTGCGTGCCAAAGCTGATGCGCAAGACGAAATCAGGGCCCTCTGTAATATGATGCTGCCTCATTTTGAGGATTGGGCGCCAGAGATTGCAAATTGGTACAAAGAAACACGCCTTCATAAGGCAAAACTTGCGCCCTGACAGATGAGTATTCTCTGCGATCATGAAATTGAACGCCTGTGCAAAGAGCAGGCCATGATGCTGCCCTACAGGGCCGAGCAGCTCAATCCAGCGAGCTACGATGTGCGACTCGGCAATCAGATCATGATCGAGTCTGTAGCCACGGATCAATTCATCCCGACGCCTCTCTCTGGGTTCACAAAGGAAAACCCTTGGCTGTTGCGAGCAGGGCAATTCTGCCTCGCCTGCACGGAAGAGATCTTCAACATGCCCGAAGACATTGCGGGACAGTTTGCGCTTAAGTCGAGCAGGGGGCGCGAAGGATATTCTCATGCGCTCAGCGCCTATATTGATCCGGGTTTTCACGGAAGTCGCCTAACCCTTGAGCTCCATAACATCAGGCAAATCCATCCAATTCCTCTGTATCCAGGTCTTTTGATTGGACAGGTTGTTTTTCAACGCATGTCAGACGCACCGCTTGTCAGCTATGCCATCAAGGGAAACTACAATAACAGTGAAACAGTGCGTCAGAGTATTTGGACTTAACTAGGTAATATCCTCAATCATTTTTTGATATTTATCAAGAGAAAATTCTGCACTCATGTTTTTCATCGCTTCTCCTATAGCCCATACAGCTCTGCTATTGTTAAATGATGCTTGATGATTCAGGAGTAAGGCAAAATCGAGCAGTCCCTGATAATCTTTAGAGCTAAATAATTCCTTAAGGCGCTCAGAGTTCAGTTTTTCCTGGAACTCGTCTTCGGTGCGATAGGTTGGTGATGACATCATTACTAAATGGATAACCATGACTGAGAGTAACAAACCCTGTCTCGAGGCGCCATGTCAAAGCAATAACTGGAGGTGGCGTGTTTACGGAATTGGCATGGTGTGGGATCATGCACAGGAGTGGCAAGCGCGATGGAAGCTCCACTGTCTACAAGTCTCCCAAGGCGTTTCTACCGACGATGGCCAGCGATGCGATCAAGAGCTATCTCAATGAAATAGGGCGATACCCCCTATTAACCAAAACACAAGAAGTGATGCTTGGCACACAGGTGCAGGCGTGGATGGCGATACGACACAAGGAAGAATCGGCTTATACAGAAGAAGATAAAAAAATTGCAAAAATTGGAAAAAAAGCAAGGGAGAAGTTTATTAAATGCAATTTAAGGTTGGTGGTAAATATTGCAAGAAAATATACAAATCGCTGCAATAGCCTTGATCTTATGGATCTTGTCCAGGAGGGAAATCTTGGATTAGCGAGAGCGGTTGAAAAATTTGACCCCACTCGTGGATATGCCATGAGTACTTACGCTTATTGGTGGATAAGACAGGCGATACAGCGGTCAATGCAATTTGCTGATTTAACCATTCGCCTTCCGATAGGAATACACGATGCAACATTTAAAATTAAAAAAGCAATTGAAGACCTGAGTAAACAACTTGGAAGAGAGCCAACACTTGTTGAAATTTCTGAAATAACCGATTTCGCTGTTGATGAAATCAGATTAGTAATGAGTGCGCCTCGCGCCCTATCAAGTCTTGACAAAAGCGCGAATGAACTAGAAGAAGGTTCTGCGCTTGTTGAAATTATTGCGGATCAAAAAAACTCAAATACAATAGAAGATGCAGAAACTCGGATGAACATAGAGGAGGCCTATAGAGCAATAGATGAGTACCTTGACGAAACAACAAAGATGATTGTTCTTGAAAGAGCAAAAGACCCTCCGACTCCGTGGAAGGACATATGCGACGTTACGGGAATGTCGCGCAGTAAATTGCAAAAAATGGAACAAGCGGGAATCAATAGATGCGCACTGCTCTTAAGGGTAGAAAAAAAGCTCAAGGCTTAGTCTTGAGTCCAGTTCCGAATCCTGAGTACTCGCTCAAGATCCCATGACTCTTGACGGCTAAACCAAACCTCCCATTCTTCGCTGCCTTTCTTGCGATTGCAGCAGCGACAGGCTGGAACTAAATTATTTGTAACTGTTGCTCCGCCTTTGTGTCTCGGCTTGACGTGATCAAGCGTGTCAGCCTCTATGCCGCAATAGGCGCAAGAATATTCCCATGCTTCAAAAATTTGCTGCCTGAACTTGTATTTTGCATTGCGCTTTGGAATGAGATTGGAGCCTTCAATCGTGTGATCCACGCAATTCAGGTATCGGGAGCACCTGGACCGAGATGCCCAGGATGTGATCGTTGGACGGCGCTAACTCAGAGAGTCGCGCAATAAAATCATTTGATACGTCCTCTGGGTCGTCATCGCAACTTTCAACGACGATTGTATACTCAACCTCAAGAACGTATTGCTTCATAGTGTTGGCCTGCAGGTAATATCAACACCACCTCGCTTACGTGGCGTCAAATCAAGCCAGATGCCGCCAAGTGATTTAGGCATCACAATGCGTTCTACTGCCCAGCCGCCAGTGCCACCAAACTCTTGCTTGTAGGTGCCGGTTTGCAGGTGCCAGCGCTGCTCAATCCATGCCCTGCCTTCATTGCTGACGCGGTAGCACGGGTGAGCAACAATGCTGCGCTCGTGGTTGTGACCATTTACCACAATGTCAGCATCAGGTGCGATTTGCGCATAGCGACCGCCGCCCATCGTACCCTTCGTAATAACGCCACCCCATGCGCCATGATGGAAGAACAGCGTGCAGCGCCGAATCCCGCCATCCTTGCGTTCAAAGACAAATCGCACAAAGCCTTGGTAGCCCATGTGTTCAGTCACTGCGCCATCGTTGCGCATAAGTCGGACTACGTTTTCTAGCGGGTCAATCTCTTGGTTGTTGAGAACTGCGGTTTCGTGATTGCCATCGCCCATCATCAGTATCATGTCGCCGTAAGGCTTTAAGAAATCGGCGGATTCACGAAAAACGAGATCAAAATAATTTCCACCAAGGTGCTCTGGACGTATATCTCCTTTTCCTCCGCGCCTATCTTTTTTCCCCTGCATTACGCAAAGCACATCGCCAAAAAATAACGCATTTCCACCAATAGCCCTGCACTCTTCAAGGTGCTGCTTCAGTAATCCGCGATTGCACTTAGGATTATCCAAGTGAATATCGGATGCAAGAAAAAAAGTTGCGGTTTCCTTAATACTTGTGTAAGAAATGCGAACTTCCAGCAGCTCTGGCGACAATCGCGTTGAGGTGATCGCCATGCCGGCTGTAGCGGCTTACACCACAGCTTAACCGCGAGAAACCAATACAGCCCATCCTGTATTCGGGCCATCAACTTCCCATCTGCGTAGCCAATTTTTTCTGCTGTATTTGACCTCCATTCCATTCACATGGTTTATGTATCCACCGTTAATCATGTCTGCTTCACCATTTGGATCATTGTGAACAAAGTCTGACTTTGTGTATCCAGTTACAACGCTCCAGTGACCACCGCCGCTTGGAAGGTTGATTGGGCCCTTGTGTAGCCAGCCTGTCATGACGGGGCGCCCCGCATTGAGCTCTGCTTCTAATTTGGCTGCATTGCAATTTGTGACAAAGCGTGCCTGAAGACCCAGGGATTGAAGTGCTTTAATTTGCGCCTGCACATCAGTAGTGTCTCCATATGCAGAACGAATTTTATTATATTGATCATCGTTATTCACTTTTCCATAAAAGCGAGCAACCATCGCGGCGCTACTAGAAAAACATTCCCTGTATCCAGTTTTGCTTGCATTGTCGTTTTGGGCTTCATAGGCGACACGCAACAGCACCTCCCCCGGCCTGGACTCCTTGCTTTGCGCCCATAGCGCCCCCTCCGCTCTGCGACGCCGCAGAAGACCCGCCTCGACGGGCGTGTTCGGATTTCTGTAGAGCTCCATCGCGGCGGGCACCTGTCCCCAGTCCTTTTCTCTCAGGCGCTTGCTTATAGTTTCAAATCCATTTGCTCCAAAAAAAAGAGGTCCAAGATTGTATGCAAAGCTTATAAGAGCACACTGTTTATTTATACTCATTTCATTCCAAAAGGGAATTGTTGTGCGTAGCTTTTCGGCAATTCTGTCAACATCTGTTTCGAGCAACTGCCCTGCTTCCATGACAGTTATTTGATCTCCTCTTTTGACTTGCCTACCATCCGAATAGTGCGTTGTGCCATATCCAATTGTTGCTACATCCCAGCCATGCAGCGGATCGGGATAAGCGCTTAAGTGAACACCCTCAAAATCTTTGATTAGCTTTATCGCTTGATCGTAGTTAGCCGAAATCAATGATTTTTGACTTGGCGCAGCACGAAATATCTCAAGAAAGTCTTGTTGCTCTTTTTTTGTGAGCAGCGCCCAAGCGTAATTCCAGGCCGCAATTTGATGCGGCTCTGGATGCTGCTTATCAGTCCAGCGAGCGGCAGAGAGAAAATCGCTCATTGCGTTTTTCGTTGCGTCCGAACGGCATTCTTGATTGGATTATAGAGAAGCGCTAAGGCCTCGACTGCGGTATCAGATACCTCTTCCTTGCTAAACTTTTTAGCAAGATAAGAAATCTCGGATTCAATTACAGTTGGCGAGGCACCATTAACAATTGCAATAGGTACAGAAATATCAAGATTTTCATAAATTTTTGGAAGCACTTGTCTGATTGCCTTGTCAAGAGCAAGCCTTAGCAAAATCTTTGCTAACCGAACAAAAAGCTTTTTCATTGCAGACTGAGCGGCGTGCCTGCCTCAGGCTACTCGGCATTTCGACCAAGAGAAATCAATGTGGTCAAAACAGCCATCAAAACTGTAATTGCTCTGTTGTCAGCATCATTGCAGCCAAGCGGCGTAATGTCAATCCTTGTTCCTTGTTCGGTTCCAACATATTTTGCGTACCAAGGCCAAACGGTCGGAAGGGTGTAAAAGCGACAGGCGCCCCATTGAACAAGTGCCGTTAATGCTATAACAGCAGAAATTGCCATTATTGACCGCTGAAGCCAAGTTGGCATTATTTCCACGTATGACGAGTTTTTAATTTTAAATCATTCACATCTTCTTCTACTTGATCGACGCGCCCTTCTAATACAACTACTTTTTGGGCAATTGCGGTAAGCCTTTCAAGAATTAGATCAAGTCGCTGAGGTACTGTAAATGCAATGAAACCAATTCCACAAGTTGCCATCAGAATTAATCCAGCAGCGACTTGTTCTTCTACGCCTTTCCAGTTGAAGAGCGTTCGCGGCCTGTCTTGGTTGTCTTCTGCCACGGCGCTACAGCATTCCCCTGTAGCCTATCGCCCTTGACCCCGAAGAGGTTTTTTCCCTCTTCGCCGAGGACGAGAGTTTTGACCGTAGCCATCCTGTGTAGTTTTCGGTTTGCCAGCTTGATGCTCGATGCGCCCAGTGCCGGTCTTTGCTTTGACGGTCATCAGCAGTCCACCGCGTCGCTGTATTCAAGGTGCGTCTTGAGCCAGGTGCCGTAACGCCTGCGATCACCTCGCCGCTGAAGCTGTAGGCGCTGTTATTCGGCAGGATGACTTGGTTGGTGGTTGTGCCCGGTTGGTTATTGCTAGCGAGAACCGTTGCGGTAGCATCAGTGGTTTGGCGGGCTAGGAGCAGAAGCGCGGATTGTGTAGATCCAGCCGCACTAGATACTGGCTGGTTACATGCAGGAAAAACGTGATAGCCAACAATACTTCTTGTGTTGCCACTAGCCCCACCCATCACTGCCGAATAACTTCCTGATGCAGTGTGTACTCCACCTCCTCCAATAAAAGTAGAACGACCAGAAGCCGTATTGCTTTCCCCACTTGCTACACACGCATTCGCCCCACTCGCCGTATTGCTATTACCCCCACACACCACAGCGTGCGTGTTGGTTTGGGCGGTGTTGCTCTGGCCTCCGCCGACGAAGGAGTAGTTTGAGGTTGCTTGATTTGAGGCTCCGGCGGCTGTTGCGCTCCAAGCGGCTGTTGCGCGATTGTCGTATCCTCCCCCTATAAACGCATTAGCGCCAGTGCCATATGTGCTATCTTGCCCTCCGCAAATAACGCTAAATATGCCGCTTGCAAGATTGTTTTGCCCCCCGCACACAACGGAATAGTTCCCGCTAGCAACTTGCGTAGCAGTGGTCCGAAATTTCTGTAAATCCGTCGCAAACTGCCCCCGTTTATCGCCACCCGCTCTCGTCCCATCCGGCACCTGCGCCAGCGTCGCGCCTGTACCCTTGGCGACCAGAGCGATGTCGGCATTGGTGGCGCTAATTGTGCCGCCGTTGATCTCGGTGACGGGCGTGGTGCTATTGACGCCCTCGCTGCGCAGACGTGCAACAAGCCGCAGCAGTGGTGACGCCCAACCTGCAGTGTTTAGGTTCACGTCAGGTCACCCCCGAACGCTGCAACACGCACGGTGCCGGTGGTTGGCTGCACAGTGATCGTTGCGCCAAGCTTCCATGATGCGCTTGGCAGCACAAGATCCGTATAGGCGGTCACGAGGCGGTAAGCCTTGGCGGTATTGCTGCCAGTGGTGGCGCTGATCGTGATCTGATCGAACAGATCCCACTGCGTCCCATCCCACAGGAAGATGTTCACCAGTGCCGCAACGGTCGTCGCGGTGCCTTGCACGTTGATACTCAGCACACGAGTGCCAGCGCTGACGCCAGTGATCAGATCAGTGATCGTGCCGGTGCCATCCGTTGCGGTGTTGGCTGTGCTCAGTGAACAACGCCCAATGCGCGGAGTGGAGACAAAAGCGGGTGAGGCAGCCATGGCTTAGATGCAGTTCTGGTTGAGATAGAGGTTGTCACCGACGGAGCTGCCTCCGCCGCCACCACCTGCTGTTGCCCACGACAGCACACCAGATCCATTGGTGCTCAGCACTTGACCGCTGGTGCCATCAGCAGACGGCAGTGTCCAGATGCGGTTGGTAGTGATGGTGGCAGGAGCCTTGAAGCCGACATAGGCGGATGAGTCCGCATCAGCCAGCCGCAGCTCGCGTTGCGCGTTGAGCGTTATGTCGGTTTCAAAGACCCGTGCCATCAGCCGATCACCACCACGCGGTAAGCATTAAGCAGCGGCGAACGATGTCCAGACGACATTGCTGCTGTCGATCGTGCCGTTGACCTGCGTCTGACGCCAGGTGGTGCCAGCGTCGGTGCCTTCCTCGACGGTGATGATCGCCTGCTCAAGCTCGGCAAAGGTGCTGGCATCAAGCGAGCGGGTCATGGCGACTGCAGCGCCATTCCACACATAAATGCCGTTCTGGCTTTGCGTGGATTGGTTGCGCACCAGCACCCGATCTTGGGATGCCATGGTCACGCCATCAATCGTGGCGCCAGGGCTGGTCAGGTTGATGCTGCTTTGCGTGCCAACGCGAGCGCTGTCCTTCCATGCCAGGCCCTCAACAGCAGAGTCCACATAGGACTTGGGCACTGCATCGCCCGATGCAGTTGGCGTCGGGACATTGATGACCTTTGAGACGCTTTGCAGGTCAAGGTCAGTAAAAAACTTGCGAGCCATGTCAGATCAGGCGAGCGAGGCCAGCGGATGCTGGGTTCAGTGTAACAACGGTTTGGTTGTCGCTTGGGTGCGAAACATCACCGTCAATCTCTTGGCTGCCGCTGTCAAGTAATTCAACAGATGGTTTATAGCCAAGATTGTGATTTATGGTCCATGTTGTTGCTGGCGCAGTTTGCTGATAGACAAACGCAGTACCACCGGCTGGTCCTTGCGGACCCTCCGTGACTGCAGTAACCGTGCTGGTAACGGGTACGGTGACAACAGTGCTGCTGCCGTTTTCAGTGACGGTGACCGTGTTAGTTACAGAACTGACATTGACTGTCGTCATGCGGTGTAGCCCTCGCTGACGTAGATAATGCCTTCGAGGTAATACTCCTTCAGGCCACTTGGATTAGTCAGCAATACGTCGTAATACGCCTCATTGGGCAGCGTTGCGGTCTGGTCATCAGTTAGCGCAATGGCAACTGTTCCAGTGCTGCGGTTGGTGTAGGTAACGGTGAAGTCGCCGTATTTGGTGGTGCGGCCTTGATTCCAAGCTTGAGCGGCAACGGTCCAGCCGGTCAAGTTGATGGCAGCATCGGTGCTGTCCTTGAACTGCAGCGTGATGCTGTAATCCGCCCGGCGCTGCAGGCTGATGTTGTAGGTGCCGGGTGAAATTGCCATGATCAGCTCAGGCCAAACAGCTCTTTCAATTCTGCAACCGTCAAGCCAGCAGCTTCCAGCTTCTGCTCAGTGGTGAGTACTGGGGTGGGTTCAGGTTCAGGGGCGGGCAAGGGGGTGTTGCCTTCAGCGAGCCACGCCAGATAGGCGGCGTAGTCGGTGTTGGCGGGGTCGGGTGAGATCCACAGCTCGTCGGAAAGACGAAGGATCATGTTGCTGTGCGTC
>RGRP01000200.1 GCA_010021145.1 Candidatus Fonsibacter lacus | reverse complement strand
TGAACGATGGCAGCTGAGGGGAACTGCCGCCGGAACGCTTCACGCGCACGCTCGTGGTCGTAGCTGGCGTCACAGACCCACTCGGTTTCATAGATGTCATGGGATTGGTATGCAGAGGTGTAGGTGACAAGAAAGACAGGCATGACTCAGACCAGTTCCTTACCGGTCATTGATGGCAGGCTCCATTCATTGCGATCAGGAGCAGCTGCCGCGGTGCTGATCGCGTCGGCCACGCGATGCAGGGCATCCGCCAGGCGCTTGGCACCATCGGCTGGCACCGGCAGCGAGTCGTCCCATGCGTTGTCAGCGATGGCAGCGGCAACGGGCTCCATGGCGCCGATCAGCTGATCCAGCAGGGTGAGAAGCGGCGGGTTCTTGCTGCCGCAGCCGGCCCATGGATTGGCGCCGGCATAGACGGGAAACTGATGGCTGCTGACGATCTGACGCGCGGCCTGGAGCACGGCATCAGAGAGGACGGCATCAGCCTCGAGAGTAGCGGTCGGCATGGTGTTGCTCCGTGGTGTGGATGTGAAAGGCCAGCAGGTCAGGCGATGCGCCAGGAGCGGTGCTCCACCAGCTGCGCGCCGGGCACGATCTCGCCGGCCTTGAGAGCAGCGGCGATGGCGGTCTTGTCGGCGGTGGTGGTGGTGCGGGTGCGGCGGAACTGCTCGGGCAGATCGTCTGGGGACAGGTCGGGATCCAGCTCGACCGCGGTGCTGCGGCGGCTGGTGAGCTTGTGAGCCGGCAGCGTCCAGGTGGTTTCATCCGGGGCGACCTTCTGCAGCGCACCGATCAGCCGGTCCTGCAGCACCTCGGCTTGATGCTCGGCGGCCTTGGCCAGCTCGGTGAGCCGGCGGGCGTGCTCAGCACGGGTGATGGCCTGAGCACGGATGTGGTCGATCGCCCAGCACCAGGCATCGGCCTTGGCTTCGACCGCCTTGCGGTTGTCGGCCTCGGCGTTGATCAGGGCCTCCAGCTCTGCAGTGGCCTGGGCCACCTCGGCGGGATCGTCGCTGAACAGCAGCTCGGCGGCGGTATTGATGCGGGTCTGGATGGTGAGGGCTTCGCCGGTGAGGGCGAACAGGGTGGTGGTCATGCGGCCTCGCGGTAGGTGTCGTGTTCGTCAGCAAAGTGAGCAGCCGGCATGGCATGGGCCGGCAGCCATTCGGTGGTGCCGTCGTAGGGCACATCACGTAGATCCCAGCTGGCGCCGTAGCGCTCGCCGGTCTC
>RGRP01000199.1 GCA_010021145.1 Candidatus Fonsibacter lacus | reverse complement strand
TTGCGGCTGCCGCCTTGATAGCTGAAACCCTCCTCAGTGACATTCGCCAGCGTGAACAGATAGGCGGTATCAGCGGGCTTGTCTTGACTGATTGTCAGTGCGCCAGTGCTCCAGTACGGCATACAGCGCATAACGCTGCACATGTCGTTGATCAGTTTGTAAGCATCTTCTGCGGTCTGGATGTTGACATTGCAGGAGAAGCGCGGCTCTTGCCCGCCGAAGCCGTCAGGTACTAGCTCGGAGCAATACTGACTGGCGGCGTAAAAGGCGAACTTATCAAGCTGCGCAGCTTTGATGTGATCACCAAAGCCATAGCGCGTTGATGTCAGCAAGTCCCACAAGATCCATGCCGGGTCGCTGCACCATTGCGCTGCACCAAACGTGCCGTTCCAGATGCCGACGTAGATCAGCCTGCCGGTGACGCTATCAACGGTGGCATTATTTGGGATGCGTACCTTGATGCCACGGATTAGGTAAGACCGTGATGGGATGCGGTTGAACTGCTCGGCGTCAATGCGCGTCCAAACCAGGGCACTGTTGGGGTAGCGCAGTTTGGCGTAAATGATCTCGGTATAGCTGGTCCAGTTGAAGGCGTTGACTACTTTGGGATCAGTGCTATCTGGCCGGTCGCGTTCGATCTTGATGTCGATCGGATACGTGCTGGCAAGGTTGATGAGGTAGTCACGCTGATAGGCGTCGCCAGTGCGTCCGCTGATGGTGTCGGTAACGGCCAAGTTGTAGCCGCCGCCGTTGTACTGCACGTAAATGCGCAGACCCACTTGCGAGCCGAGCACATCGCCTTCGTTGGTGAAGGTTTGCAGTTGCGGGATTGTGATCGTGATGCGTGCAGCATTAACGCTGGTATCTGTAATTGATCGCACCACGGGCGATGCGTATTGCACCTCAACACCTACTGCCTTCTCATCCTCTACGTCAGATGTGCCAGGGATGTAGGTCTGATTCTGCGTACCGTTGCGCGTGGCAATGGAGACGTTCTGGAAGTTGTATGTACCGTCTGCATTTTGCAGCGGCGTGTTATCAATAAAGATGGACTGATAGCCGTTCTTCAATCCTTCAATCTCGCCCTCACTGATCAGATCGAGAACTTGCGCATATTGCTTGGAATTAAGGCTGTCGGTTTCAGTGACAGGCGTGCGTGGCGCGGGTTGCGATTGCGCACCACCGCCTTTACCACCGCCGCCACCAGCGCCGTAGATGCGTGCCATCAGC
>RGRP01000198.1 GCA_010021145.1 Candidatus Fonsibacter lacus | reverse complement strand
AGTGGCCCTGGTTGGTGTCGGCATCAACCGGGAAGCGATCCAGCAAGACCTCCCTCGCACCGAGCAGCGGCCATGAAGCTCTCCACCATCCTCGGCACCATCGGCACGGCAGGCGCTGTGTTCAAGGCCGCCAGCAACGTGGCCCTGATCGCCGGGGCCCTGTACCTGCTTGACTGCCGCATCAGCAACCGCGGGCCGGATGGCATGGACCGCTGTTGGATGACAGCACTGCCGATTGCGGGCCTGGGGGCTGCGGGCCGTGGTGGGTTCGGCATCGGTTACAACACCTTCAACCCTGCCCTGCGATCCGAGGACCAGCCCGGCACCGAGCGGGATGAGTCCGGCCGGTTCAAGCGTCGTCAGCCCTGAGCGGCCTGCTCCTGCGCCAGCCGGAACCCTTCAATCACATCGTCCCGGTACGGCTCCAGCTCGCGTGTCTCGGTGCTGCGGATGCCGTAGATGACCAGCGGTGCCCCATCACGGATCTGGCAGTGCCGCCTATCCAGTGGCTCGGCCTCAATGCCGATCAGACCGCGCAGGATGGTGCCTGCAGCCAGCATCGTGCCGCTCGGCAGCAGCTCAAACTCTTGGCCCCATAGGTGACCGTCACCCGGCACCTCGTAGAGATTCACCTCACCCCAGGCCATGATTGGCGCTGCCATGACAGGCGGGCGATTACTGCAGGTTGCCGGAAACCTCAGGTAGTGGCGTGCGGCCTGTGGCAGATCCGATCGAGCTGCTGAGTGCAGTTAAGGCGCACAAGGACCTGAGCCATCAGATTGCTGCCTGGCGGCAGCTACAGCAACGGCTGAGCAAGGACGATCCGGCCGCACTGGCTGAGTTTGCTGAGCTGTTCCGCGCTGATCCGCCGCTCAAGCCAGAGGCATCACCAAGCCCGGGGAAGGTGACCAACCCGCTGGCAGGGTTCCCGTTCTTCCCGCAGCAGGACAACGGCCCAGAGGGCTGGCGGCAATGCCAGACGAGCAGCATTGCCATGTGTCTGCGGTACCTGCGCGTACGGGGCATCCGTGACGATGTGGACTACCTAGCCGTGGTGGAGCGCTACGGGGACACCACCAGCCAGCAGGCGCATGCGTTGGCACTCAAAGCCCTGGGGGTGCGCGCCAGGTTCCGGCAGAACCTCACGGCCGGCGAGGTGCAAGCTGAAATCAAGGCTGGCCTGCCGGTGGCCATCGGTGTCCTGCACCATGGCCCGGTGAGCAAGCCCAG
>RGRP01000197.1 GCA_010021145.1 Candidatus Fonsibacter lacus | reverse complement strand
TCTAAATGCTGTGACGGAAGTTTAGAAGCACAAGGAATAGGTAGCACGGTAAACCAAGTAACAAGTAGTGTAACTAACACAAATGCACCAAGAACTATAACAGGTGTAAACGGCTAAAAATGGAACAAGTAATAATTAAATAAGTTAATAAGTTATGAATACTCTAAAAACAACTATGTCTAAGATTGCTCAAATAGAGCAACCAGAAAGAACTGATTTAGCAAAACACGAAGTAGAGTTAGCTAATATTAATCAATTAGTAAAATTAGTTGATAGTGCAGAAAAAACATTAAAACAATTTAATAGTTTATATGACCAAGTTGATAAATTAAAACCACAAATTATTAAGGCAGGGGATGAAATTGTAAACTTGCAAAAAGAAATGAATATGATGGCTGGCACCTTTGAAAAACAATTTTCTGAATTAGGGTTAAAATTTTCAGATTATCCAGAATATAAAAGGGTGTCGAATTTTATGTCAACTTCAAGAATGGTTGGTGATATGACGAGAATGATTAAACAAGTTTAAATAAATAAAAACAAAAATGAACACAAATCAAATACTAAACAAAGTTCGTACACTTCTTGGAATGGAAGTAGTATTAGAAACAATGAAATTAGACGATAACATTACTGTTATTGAAGCTGAATCATTCGAAGCAGGGATGGAAGTAGTAGTCGTAACAGAAGACGAACAAAAAATTCCTTTACCTGTAGGAAGCTACAACTTAGAGGATGGCCGTGTTTTGGTAGTTGCTGAAGAAGGAATCATAGCTGAAGTTAAAGAGAAAGAAGAAGAAGCTCCTGAAGTAGAAGTCGAAGTAGAAGTTCCTGCTGAAGAAGCACCAATGGAAGAAGAAATGTCTAACGAGCCTACACAAACTATTAAGAAAACTATTGAAAGCGTAGTTAAAGAAACATTCTTCGCAGAAATGGAAGCATTGAAAAAAGAAAACGAAGAACTTAAAGCTAAACTTGAAGGTAAAGTAGAAGTTGAACTTTCTACAGAAGAAACAGACATAGAACCTATCATATTTAATCCTGAAAACGTACAAAAAGTTGAAGGCTTTAAATTTGCTTCTAAAGGTGGAAACACTATTATGAGTAACATATTAAATAAAATCAATAAATAATTAAATAAATAATTTAAAAAATGGCTACAACCACATCAATTACAACTACTTATGCTGGCGAGTTCGCAGGTAAGTACATTGCTGCAGCTTTATTGTCTGCACCAACT
>RGRP01000196.1 GCA_010021145.1 Candidatus Fonsibacter lacus | reverse complement strand
TGCAATTATTAATATTAGCAAAATCGAAAACTAGATAACATTCTCTACTCGAAAATGTTTTAGTTTCCCCATCCCAGTTAAATTTATATAAATCTAAAGGTTTTCCATCGAGTAAAACTCTTTTTTGTACTTCTATTTTTGTTAAGTTTGTCATGTTTTATGTTAAGTTGTTAAGTTGTTAAATATTTGAATGTGTTTATCAAGCACAAATTCCTGAGTTATATTTCCGTTTCTCAAAACTTCATTTTTAAACCAGTCTCCGGCAAAAAAATGATAAAATCTTGAGTCATAAACTGGTAAATAATTATCAAGATTTTTTAAAATCTTAATTTGTTTACCAAAATTTATTCTAAGATAGCCAAGCAAGCCTTTATGGTCTCTATTACTATGAAGCGAACCAAACCAGCCCTCTTTTTTAGCTTTTTCAATTTTATAATGATTAGAAGGATTATCGAGCCATTTATTGACTTGCTCCCCAATCATTTCATAAAATTCCTCTTGATCTATAAACTTTTTTATTTGTTGTTGTGTGTTTTGTTTCATATTTTTTTAATTAGATTAGTTTTTATTGCTTCAAGCTGGGGTAGTCTATTATTTTTATTTAAACTATTTCCTGCCTCAAGTTTGACTTGTTTATTTTGATTTAATTCCGCCAAATAATCGTCAGGATAGTCAAAATAAATTTCTTTTAAATTTGCACTAGTTATTGGACATTTTACATATCTTGTTTTTTCGATTGCTTTTGGAATAAAAGCATCAATCCAATCTTTAACCGCTGGTCGCCCTTTAAATCCATAAGCCTTGTTCCAATCATCTTTTGTCGTTTCTTTTAAAAGATTGTTGCAAGTATCTAAAAATCTTTTGTCAGTTAGTTTGTCTTTTAATGCACCATAAACCATTTCTGTGTATAATTCCGAGTTGGTAAATTCAAAGTTCTCTATAAACATATAAAAACCTTTTAAAAAAATGTTTATATTAAGCATTGTCGCTTCCATGTTTTTTTTGTAAGTTAGAAAATATTTGCATATTCTGGTTTTGTTCAATCTGCTGTTTTGTCAAAAATGTTTGCTTCGGCTGTTGTTGTTGGTTGTTTGGTTTTGGTTCAAATACTCCCTGCCAACTGTTTTTAATTGAATTTTCTAAAGCTATGTTAGCATTACCAGCTCTTAGATTCTCAAAGTTTGTTAAATCTTTTAGCAATAATTCCTTCGCTTTGTCTGTTAATGGTTTTTTTATCTTTACTCGCATCTCAA
>RGRP01000195.1 GCA_010021145.1 Candidatus Fonsibacter lacus | reverse complement strand
AAAATTCCAGCAGCTGCAGCAACAATAATATAAGTTCTAAGGGGTAAATTAAAAAAAATGATTGCAAAAACTCCTGAAGTAATTGCAACGATTAAATGATCAATTTTTTTAATATCAACAATGATTAAAGAAATAAAAGTTAAAGGTACAGCAAAGGCTAAGTTTAATTCTTTTGGAATAACTTCGCCTAAAATAATTCCAGCAACTGTTGAAAGTTGCCAAACAAACCACAGTGTAAAGCCCGATCCCAATAAATGATAATGTCTATCTTTATTTTTTGGCTGTTGTTTAAAATATTTTTGCGAAACGATAAAAGCTTGATCTGTTAAAAAATAAGATAAAACAATTTTCCAAAATAATTTAACTTTTGTTAAATATTGAGCAATGACAGCGCTATATAAAAAGTGTCGTGAATTTACAATGGCAACAGAGCTTACGATTACAGGAGTTGTTGCGCCACCTGTAAAAAGTTGTGCAAATGCAAGTTGGGATGAGCCAGCAAAAATAATAATCGACATTAAGAAAGTAACAGTTGATCCAAGTCCAGATTCAATCCCAATAACACCAAAAATAATTCCAAAAGGAACAACTGGGATAAGAAGAGGAAGCACATCAAGACAACCTTTTGAAAAAATTTTATATTGAATATTCATGTGAGGAAATTTATAAATTTTTAATTGGGTCTTCCCGTTTTAAGTGTAAATAATAGAATAGTACAGCTATATCCTTTGTTTTTATATACTTCATTTAATATTGCGGCTCTCTTATATATACAGGGCAATAATAAATAATGATAATTGCAGCTCTTAAATCAAATCATCTTCTTTATTAAATTATATAAAAATAATTCATGAATAATAAAAACGGTAATGGCAGAAGCTTACCACTTTTAATTATAGCGGCACTTGGAGTTGTCTTTGGGGACATTGGAACATCACCATTATATGCGCTTAAACTTTCTGTTGAAGCAACAGAGGGTTCTGGTGCTGGCCTTACTTCTTCAGTGCTTGGAGTTTTGTCATTAATTACTTGGGCATTAATTATTGTTGTTTCGATTAAATATATTTTAATTATCATGAGAGCAGACAACCACGGCGAAGGTGGTGTTTTTGCTTTAACGGCATTGTTACTTAGAAAATTAGATAAAAAATCAAAAAACTCTAAGTTACGTTGGTTTGTTATTATTCTTGGAACTTTAGGTGCTGCATTATTTTTTGGTGATAGCTTAATAACTCCTGCAATTTCAGTACTCAGTGCCGTTGAAGGTTTAAAAGTTGTCTCTCCTCAGTT
>RGRP01000194.1 GCA_010021145.1 Candidatus Fonsibacter lacus | reverse complement strand
GCCAAGTGACCGCTTGCCCACCGTAATCCGCAGCTCCGCCGCGTCCTGTGGTGGCTGCTCGATCACCTCCGGGATAGCCGCCGGCTTCGGCTGCCGCTTGGCTCGGGCCTTCGTGAGAATGGCCGCCGCCTTCGTCTGCTGGGGCTGCTCAGCGTTGTCGATCCGGGCCGGCTCCACCTGCACCGCTGGCATCTCCGTCGGGATGTCCTGCAGTTCCTCGGCTGACCCCATGCCGCGAAGGACGTCAGCAAAGAGATTGCGGAGTGCGAAGGCCCTCGCTCGCATGGCCAGCATTCGCATCGGGTACTGCGTCCACGGGCCAGCCTTGCCCCAGAGCTGAGCCCGCTTGGCGTCTGCCACGCTGAACGTCGCTGTCACCTCGGGCTCATTCCGGCGCTTGGCGGTACAGATGGCCGTCTCGCCGTCGATGGCCTCCTGCATCCACTCCCAGTCGGAGCAGCTGCGACAGACTGCCAGCAGCCCGTCACCGTACAGCCCCGGCATCCCATTCACGACTGCGACCGACTGCATCGCCTGCAATGGCTGCATCCCAAACGACTCACCGTAGGCCATGGCCACCAGCACATTGGCCGGTTGGCCGTGGTAAGCCTTCGGCACCAGCGTCGACTTGGCCAGCATCTCAGCCACCTTGATGGCCTGCTCCATTGTTGTGGCCGTGAGCCAATTTCCCACTTTGATCAATTCACCGCTCATCACTTCTGCCCCTTCAAAAGAAACCGCCTCGACACACTGGCGACAGTACACTCCGCCGCCTGCTCCGGATACCTCTTTCGCAGCTCCCCGAGATCGACCCGGCTGCTGCTGCTGCTCTTCCACGTTGCCAGCACACTGTCACCGTCCATCAGCTGCTCACCGTCCTGCATGTGCAGCTGCACTGCCAACTTGAGATGCTCCT
The DNA here is from genome assembly GCA_010021145.1 of Candidatus Fonsibacter lacus. Lineage (GTDB taxonomy): Bacteria > Pseudomonadota > Alphaproteobacteria > Pelagibacterales > Pelagibacteraceae > Fontibacterium > Fontibacterium lacus. The sequence goes on along the minus strand of RGRP01000194.1, from coordinate 379 downwards.
CCTCCTGCTCCAATGCCTTCAGTTGCGACCTGACCGCCGCCAACTGCCGGATCGACTCCAGCACCGCCGGCGTCGCATCGACTCGGCTGCCCTGCCGTGACTGCCGCCACCGCTCAGCCGCCTCGCTCGTGCTGTACGGGCTGGGCTCGACTCCTTCGATCACATGTCGGGCCCACCACTCATTCAGCTCGCCGACCAGCTCTGGATACTCCGTTGCCGGCTTCATCGTGTAGATCGTTACCTCGGGCTTCGGGTCCGACAGGAACATGACAGCGAGGTCCGCGAAGTCCCTGCCGCTGACATAGAGATAGTGTTGCACCTGCAGCCAGTACTGCTCTGGCACATCCTCCGATCCCGGCTCGCCCCAGCCGTCGCGACT
>RGRP01000193.1 GCA_010021145.1 Candidatus Fonsibacter lacus | reverse complement strand
GGAAGGATAATTGGTAAAATTCCATTTTTAAAACAGTTATTATAAAAAATATCTGCAAAACTTTCAGCGATAATGCATCGAATGCCAAAATCTAATAATGCCCATGGCGCATGCTCCCTTGATGATCCACAACCAAAATTTTTTCCCGAAATCAAAATTTTAGCTTTATTGTAAGGCGCATTATTTAAAATAAAATTTTTTATTGGATTGCCTTTTTCATCATAACGCATCTCATAAAATAAAGCTGAACCAAGACCAGTTCTTTTAATAGTTTTTAAAAATTGTTTTGGAATAATCATATCCGTATCTACATTTGTGATCGGAAGATCAGCTGCAATGCTTTTAAGCTTTGTAAATTTTTCCATTAAATAATCTTTCTAATGTCTACAAATTTACCCTCGATTGCTGCAGCTGCAGCCATCACTGGGCTAACAAGATGAGTTCTTCCGCCTCTTCCTTGTCTTCCTTCAAAGTTTCTATTTGAGGTCGAAGCGCATCTTTCTTTTGGTTTTAATTGATCCGGATTCATTCCAAGACACATTGAACATCCTGGTTCTCGCCAATCAAATCCTGACTCTTTAAATATTTTATCTAAACCTTCTTTTTCAGCTTGTAATTTTACAAGTCCAGAGCCTGGAACAACAATTGCATCAACACTTTTATTTACTTTTTTTCCTTTAACTATTTTTGCAACTTCCCTTAAATCTTCAATTCTTCCATTAGTGCAAGAGCCAATAAAAACCTTATCAATTTTGATGTCCTGAATAGCGGTATTGGGTTCTAAACCCATATAATCTAATGATCTTAATATAGATTTTTTTCTATCTTCATTTTTTTCTAAATTTGGATCAGGAACTTTTCCATTAATAGAGGCTGTATCTTGAGGACTTGTTCCCCAAGTAACAGTTGGCTCAATATCTTTTCCTTGTAAAAAAAGCTCTCGATCAAATTTAGCGTCTTTATCAGTATATAAAGTGCTCCAATATTTTACCGCTTTTTCCCAATTATCTCCCTTAGGAGCTAAGGGTCTTCCTTTAATATAATCAAAAGTTTTTTGATCGGGAGCAACTAATCCAGCTCGAGCACCCGCTTCAATGCTCATATTGCAAACTGTCATTCTTTCTTCCATAGAGAAATTTCTAAAAACCTCTCCACAATATTCAATAACATAACCCGTTCCACCTGCTGTACCGATCTTTCCAATAATAGATAGGATGACATCTTTAGCAGTCACTCCTAATGGTAATTTACCATCCACACTAATTTTAAAATTTTTTGCTCGACTTTGAATTAAAGTTTGTGTTGCAAGAACATGTTCT
>RGRP01000192.1 GCA_010021145.1 Candidatus Fonsibacter lacus | reverse complement strand
GATTGCACCATCAAAGGTGATTGGTCTAAAGCAGGTTTATTTGGAGCGCAGTTATTCGCTAAAGGTGGTAATAGCATCACTATCACTGAAGGTGAGTTTGATGCTGTTGCTGTCTATCAAATGAATGGTATGCGGTATCCAGTTGTAAGTATACGCAATGGCGCACAATCAGCACTAAAGGACTGCAAGGACAACTATGAATATCTTGACTCTTTTGAAACCATTGTTATCAGCTTTGATGCTGATGAGGTTGGTAAGCAAGCTGCTACGAAGGTAGCTGATCTATTCGGTGCTAAGGCTAAGATAGTAAAGCACAGGCAACCACACAAGGATGCTAACGATTATCTCAAAGATGAGATGATTAAGGAGTATATCCAGGATTGGTTTGCTGCTGAGGTCTATGTACCTGATGGGATCATTGAAGGATCAAAGCTTTGGGAAGAGATCAACACACCAGCCATTAAAGCCTCTTGTGACTATCCTTGGCATGGGTTGAATGCTTTGACCTATGGTATCCGTAAAGGTGAGCTGGTGACGTTTACAGCAGGATCTGGACTGGGTAAATCACAGGTACTGAGGGAGATTGTATACCACATCCTATGTAAGACTGAGGATAACATTGGCTTGATGTTCCTGGAGGAGTCTACTGTTCGAACTGCTAAAGGTATCATGTCTATTCATGCGAACAAGCCATTGCATTTACCTGACACAGCATACACTGATGAGGAGTTTAGAGATGCCTTTGAGCACACTCTTGGCACTAATAGGGTTTATCTTTTTGATCATTTTGGGAGTACATCAATTGACAATATACTATCAAGAGTCAGATTCATGGCTAAAGGACTCGGATGTAGCTTTGTTGTGTTGGATCATATTAGTATTGTCGTCAGTTCTGGCGATGTTGGCGATGAACGTAAAGCATTAGATGAGATCATGACCAAGCTTAGGATGATTGTGCAGGAGACAGGCATAGCACTGTTGATTGTCAGCCATCTTAAGAGACCAGATGGTAAAGGCCATGAAGAAGGTGCGGCTACTTCACTAGGTCAGCTTCGAGGATCTGGTAGCATTGCACAGTTGTCTGATATGGTGATCGGTATGGAAAGGAATGCACAGCATGATGATGAACGTGAACGCAATACCACCAGGATTAGGGTACTCAAGAACCGTTTCAGCGGTGTCACAGGTCCAGCCTGTAACGTCTATTACAGCCACTCAACAGGAAGGTTATCAGAGGTCATACAAGATGAAGACTTATGAAGATTTGAAAGAAGATACGAAACGATTTGCTTTACAGCAGATACGTACAGGGTCTACAA
>RGRP01000191.1 GCA_010021145.1 Candidatus Fonsibacter lacus | reverse complement strand
CACCCGCTCGCTACGCACACAAACGTACCGTCGTGGGCGCAAGGAGCGGGGGCCAACTCTGGAAGCCCACGGGACAGGGCTGAACGCACGTTCTCTGCCAATTCGGCAGGATCGCCCGCAGCCTGAACCGTGAGTTCCAGTTTTTTCATGGTTACGCCGCGTTAGACGGGACCGGGATAACCATCGTGAACGCCGCCACAGCCGTCATGGCAGAGGTCGCCGAGGCAGTCACTTCCGTGACCACGCCAGCCACCAACGCACCCGACACCGTAGCATCGTCCAACACGCCTTCGGTGCTGGTCGTGTAGAGGGCCACCGCCGGGAGGCAGGAAGCCGACACATTGACACGCACCTTACCGCCGGTCTGAACCCAACCGTAGTCACCCGAGGCGATGGACACCTGCGCGAAGCCAACACGCTTGGTGCTGGCAACACGGGCGGTCGTCGCGTTCGTGGCGATGTTGGTGTTGGGGATGCAGACTGCGTTGTACTGCGAGATGTTGGAGGCAGCACGGACATACACCGCAGTACCACCGTCATCAAGCGTTACCATCGTACCCACATTGACAGCAGGAGAACTCTGCGTGTCGGTCAGGGAAGGGTACGCGAACCCATTAACAATAACTGGCATTTTCGTGTACTCCTATTAGGCGATCAGAACGCCTTGGAACTGGCTGCCCGAGCAGGTCAAGTTACCGGCCCAGCCAATCAGTTTAACAATGGCGTCTTGGTTGACGGCCTGACGCTCACCACCAATCGGCACAAAGTTCCGATCCTTGTGAGGACGGAAGTGCAGATACTTGGTGTTGAGGAACCACATATGGTTCGCATTGCCAGAGCCGCTGTTGTACGAGGACGAACCGATACCACCGTCCAGCACAACGTCGGAGGCCATGCCCGCGCCGTAATACTTGAGGGCGGCAAAGCCCGCGCCCGCCATGCCAGAACCGCTATCGGTAATACGCTGAATCGCCTGAAGCGACTGGAGGTACAGACGATAGTAGTTGTTGTCGGCAACGATCAGGTCAGGCTTGTCGGTGCCACGAATCAACTGCACCGCCACCGCATCCATATACTGCTGGATGTTGGAGTAGGTCACAGCCGCGCCACCATTGGTCAGGCCCGAGTAAGCCACCGACTGCCAGAACGTCCACACGGCGCGGTTGATGCCGCCGTAGGTGCCAGAGGTCGGGACATCCGGCACCGCCGCAGCAAGACCGTCAAGGTTCTTGCCCGCGTTGCCCGTGCCGTCGCCGTACAGGTCACCGCTGATGCGGTTCGCCAACTGCGCTTCAGCCACTTCCATACGACCGTCAAGGA
>RGRP01000020.1 GCA_010021145.1 Candidatus Fonsibacter lacus | reverse complement strand
ACATTCCTAATGGTAATTATTCTTACATATCATTAATGGAGTATTTAAATCAAATTTTAGCAGGTAAAATAAAAGTTGAATATTTAAAACATAGAAACGCTTATAAATTTACTAATTTAATTTCAACTACTTATGATTTATATTTAATGCCTCAAAATGCTAATAAATTTTTAGGTGTTTATAGTGATATAACCCTCGCTTCTTATACAAATATAAGTTATGAGGGGTCTTATATCAATCTTACCAATTATAGTCATATTATTATTAAAAGTAATTTACTCGATTTTGAAGATAATACACAGGATAATATAGAAATGAGTGGTTTAAGAAGTTCATCAATTTTATTTATGATAGATAAACAAGATATTCCACCATTTCAACTTATCTCATATAGAAATTTTGATAAAAGTGATAATTATTCTTACAATATAACTAATAAACAGATTAATATTATTGACCTACATTTATATAATGAAAAAGGAGAGACGCTCATGGAAACTGATGATTATTTTTTAACTTTAAAAATAACGATATTTAATAAAGAGAATAATGATGTTTCCATTCCTTATTTAGATGATATAAGATTTTTATTAATGTCTATGATGTTTAATAATAAAAAAAAATCTTACAATAGAATAGAATAAATAAGATGAATTCAGTTGAAGAGAAGATGATGATGATGACTACTGAACCAGAACTACAAATGAAAAAAAATGATAGTAGAATGGTAAAAAGAATGGGTGTTAATAATGGAGAAATACGCCGATTAGGTGTAAGTAATCAAAAGATTAAGAAACGAATGGGAGTTTAGTATTAAATGCGTCTCGTTGTAAAATTATTTTTTTAATTGTTTTAGGATTAAAATAATTATTAAACAATACTCCTATTAAATCGGTCTTTAATGCTCCACATGTGAAGAAATCAAAATAAATAGTTCTCGAAATAAAATTTATATGTAGAGTTATATTCGATAATGAGATAATTTGGACTATTGAATAACCTACTAAATCATTCTCAATATTAAATTTATTTTCAGGGAACTCTTCAATAATTAGGTCGCCTTTTTTTTCCATTTTTCCAAGTTCGCAAAGGTCATCTATAAAATGTTTTATTTTTTCAATATTTCTTATATTATCTTCGTCGCACATATTAGCATCAATAATAAGATGTTTTCCCCAAGTCATTTAATAAATCTATTATTATAATAGAAAAATATCAAAGGAACGAATGAATACACCAAGAGATATTAATTTATATGATAAAATAAAGAAACAAATATTTTTAAAATATCCCAAACATTCCGCTTATCGTTCAGGTCTTCTTGTTAAAAAATATAAAGAAGAGTATCAAAAGAAATATAAAAAAGATGATTATTATATAGGAGAAAAAAATAAGGAAGGATTAATAAGATGGTTTGCGGAAGATTGGAGAAATCAAAGAGGAGAAATAGGATATAAGAAAAAAGGCGATATATACCGACCCTTTATAAGAGTAAATGAAAAGACACCTACAACTATAAATGAATTGACAAAAGCAAGAATAAAGACAGCGATGAAAGAAAAAAAAGAAAAAGGAAGAGTTAAAAAGTTTTAACAATCTTATCATTTAGTTTAGGTATTTTATAACCCCAAAAATAGATAGGGTAAGTAATAACAAAAATACAAAAACAATTATATAAAAATGTCTTCATTCTACATTAAAGAAATCTTTTTTTAATATCATTATAGGATGCTTGAAGGGTCGGTAAATTCCATAATAACCAACGAGACCAAAACCCCGCAGTATCAATACCACTACGCTCCCAATTTTCTCCCATTTTTGAATGCCTTTTTATATACAATTCTTTTCTTTTAGGGTCTTTGTGGATTGTTGTATAGTCTTCGTATCCTGCTTGACCGAAATAAACCTTTTTCCCTGATGAAGTTATTATAAAAAATTTCTTATTAGGTTTGTCGCTTTTATAAGGATAATAAATCATTTTTTTTTCTAATATATATATAGATAAATTAACATGAAACGAGCGGAAATAGTTAAAAAAGTAATGATGGAACGAGGTTTAAAGATGATAGAAGCGTCTAAATATGTAAAGGCGAATAATTTATATACTCCTAAAAGTAAAGCAGAACCAAAAAAACGAGGTCGCAAACCTAAATCTACTATGATGTAATTTTTTTTATTGCTATTTATTAGAAATAAATAGACGAGAATGAAAGATATTCTTATTAATTATCCTATTAAATTTTTACAACAAGAATTAATAAATGTTAGAACAGGTTATAGGTTAGAAAAAAAAAGAATTACTGAAATTTTAAAGTCCATGAAATCAATTAAAAAATTAGAAAAAGAACAAATAATAGACCTACTTATTAAATATAATTATGATATTTCGAAACTTCCAAAATTAGAAGATTTAGAAAAACCTAAAAAACCAAGAGCAGAACCAAAAGAAAAAAAACCAAGAGGACAACCAAAAGCAAAAAAAGAAATAGAACCAGTAATATCAACTGGTAAAAATCAAAGTTTATCAAGAGCAGATTTAGAAGCGATGAAGAATAAATCACAGACTAAAAAAACAAAATCAGCACAAACAATTCAAAGACTTGTAAGAAGTAAGAAAACAAATAAATCAGTAAAAAATTATGAAAATGAGGACTGGTATAAATGGAACATGGAAAGATTTAAATCAGGAGAAGAAGAACAGATTGATAAATATTATAGTCAATATAAAAATAAAAGAACTATAAGCAAAGAACAAAAAAAGAAAATTTTAGAACAAATTAAAGCAAAAGTAAAGACCGCATTAGACCTCGCTATAAATAAATTTTTAGAAGATATTAAAACAGAGGACGGAGTTAGACAATATAAAGAATTGTATTCTATATTTGGTGATGGTGAAGATGATGATATACCTGATACAATTGAATATAAAATAGGACAGAAAAAACAAGAACCTCCAAAAGTAGAAAACCCACCAGCAAAGGTAGAGGAAGCACTCGATAAAGTTGAAAAAATAGAACCAATATTATTAAATAATAAAAATGTTAGACTATCTACCGATGATATTATTAAATTTAGAAGTGATATTAAAATAGAACCTGAAAAAACAATAAGAGAATTATTTAATAGAAAACTAACATTAGAAAATATATTATCTATATTAGATATAGGTAAAACAGAGATTAAATTTTTTAATGCTTTTTTCACACCCATGAAAGAAGTTGATAAATTAATCGATATGAGTGGGATACAATTTGATAATAAAAAACCTATTAAAATTTTAGAAACATCAGCAGGAATAGGTAATATAATTATTAGATTATTTAATAGAGATTTTAATAATAAATATAATTATAAGGTTGATTGTTATGAATTGAATAAGTATTTTTATTATATAGGTAAGGTAATTTTTGAAAATATTAAAAATGTTAAATGGTATAATAAAGACTTTTTAAAAGAAGATATACAAACAAAATATAATTATGTCTTTACTAACCCACCCTTTAATATTAAATTAGATGGTAAGACTTATTATGATGTTGATTTTTTGAATAAATCTTATAGTCTATTAGAAGATGGGGGGCGGTTATGTGCGATTATTTCAGTTGGTTATAAATCAAATTCAAAAAATTCCACATACAAAAAATTTAATGAAAGTTTAAAAAAAATAATGGATATTGATAATAGTTTTGTAAAAACAGAAGAAATACAAGGTTTTAAAGAAGGAGACGCTGGAACAACAAAAGAAATGAAGACAGGGGTAAATATGGTAATAATGACTATCGTTAAAGTCCCTAATTTAACTTTACTTTAATTTTTTTTTATAGAATTGTCTTAAAATATTCAATTCGAAAAATAGAGTTATTATCTTATCATAATTATCTTCTATTTTTGCTTGTTTTAACTTCTCACAATAATCTATTTCAATCTCATTTAACTTACCCTTATATAACTCTATTCTATCCCTCTTATTCATGTTTATTATAGTATAAGAAAATAAATTTTAAGGTTATAATTTATAACCTACCCACCCCCTTAATTGCTAAATTATGGTTTTTTACTTGTTAAATTATTGATTTTACTTACAATTATCTCTCTTTTTTTTTGTAATGTTAAATTTACTATAAAAAGGGTAGGTAAAGACTAAAAAGGGGTATTAAAGGGTAGAAAAAAGGGTCGTTTCTTATCATTTTGGTCTTATATTATTATTATTATTATTATTATTACTATTAGAATAAATAAAAATACCGACCCTTTGACCCTTTTTTTAAAATTTGAAAAAAAAATTTTTATTTTTTATTTTTTTTTTAATAAATAAATTAAAACCTCTAAAAAAAGGTAGGGTAGGGGGTGTAGGTAAGTATTAAAACCTCTATTTTTGCCTTTAAATAGACCATTAGACAGACTTTTTAAAATGGTTTAAGGTTAAAATTATTTTCTATATATATAGTAAAACATGGTAAAAGAGGTAGATGTAGATAGACTTAAAGAAGAAAAAAATAGAATACTTGATGAGATAAAAACAATAGATAAGAGTGTATCTTATGCTGAATTTTTAAAACTTAAAAATGAATACGCTAAAATACATAATAAAATTCGTTATTATACTAATGAGGAATTTAGAAAAAAAAGCAATAATTATAGCAAGGATTATAATAATAAAAGGGTTGTTAATGTTTCATAGTGTTTATTTTTGTCCTACTTCTAAAAATAAAGAAGTCTAAAATTTCGCTAAAAATCTATATAAGGTTAAATTAAAATTATTTTCTTATGTAATAATAAAGAAGGAAAAATGACGGAGACCCCCTATAAGAGAGTTTTAATAAGTGATAAGACAAATAAGAAATTCACATCTATCACGAATGAGGATGAATACTATAAACATCTTTCTAAACTTGACGATAAGGGTGTATTTTTTGAAATTGTAGGTTTAGAACAATTTAAAGTTAAACCTTATTTTGATTTAGACCCAAAAGGAGATTTTGACGCTAAATTATATAATGACTTTGAGGAAGACTTAAAGAAAATTTATAATGCTCAAATCGCTAAAATGGGAAGACCTACAAGAGAAGAAAATGGAATTATAAAACATTCAAGAAGATATTATTTATTAAATTGTAAGATTACTTATAACCTCATACCTATATATTTTAAAGATTTGTTTGATAAATACGGAAAACATGGACTAAAAATTTTAGATGATGGAATTTATAATAAAAATAGAAAATTTTATTTACCTCTATCGAGTAAAAAAATTAAACAAGAAGATAAAAAAGTTATTTCTTTTTCTGTCCCTAAATTAGAATTGATTGAAGGGAGTATTTTTGATAATTCAGCGACTTATATAGAGGAGGACTATTTTGATTTAGATAATGATTTGTTAGATAAGACTAATAAACAAATTCAAGAAATTAAACAGAATGAAATTAAACAAAAAGAAGATAAGGAACGAGAACAAGAACAAGAACAAGAACAAGACAAAGACGAATACGAAGACGATAATAATACAGATAGATATGAAAAATTAAAGAAACTTATAGATAGATTATCACCACAAAGAGCGGACGATTATAATGACTGGTTAAATATTATGTTCTGTATTATAAACATATCCAAAAAAGAAAAAATTTCAAAAAGAAATATGTATGAACTAATCCATTTATTCTCTAAAAAATCAACTAAATATAATGAGATAGAGACTGATAATAAAATTGATATGAATTTAGAAAATAATACAACTAATAAATTAGGTTGGAATTATCTTTATAATACTTGTATTAAAGAAGATGATAAAGACTATTATGATATGATAAATAAAAATTATAAAAATGTAAAGAAGAATTTTGAAGAAGACCATTTAAAAATAATTCATCCTCCTATGATTATATACACAAACAGAGAAGGAGAAAATATAAAAGAGAGTTTTAAAGATGTTCGTTGTTCTTATTCTCATCTATCTTATAATAAAAAAGAAGAAGATAAGAAAGGTAATATAAAATATAAGAAAACAAAATTTATTAATGACTGGTTAGATGACGATAAAATTCGAATGTGTGAAAGTATATGTTTTAAACCTCCCTCTTATGAGAGAAATTTTGTTAATATCCCATACCAAGAAAAACCAAACATTCAATTAAATAATTATGAATATAACCTATGGACGCATTACGAAATTTTAAAAACTCCTTATTATAATGATACAAAAGAAGACCAAGAATTTAATAAAAAAGTTTTAGACGATTTATTTGACTACATGAATAATATATATGATAATAATAAAGCAGTAATTAATTATTTATTAGCATATTTCGCAAATAGACTACAAAAACCTTATCAGCGTAATAAGATATGTATTATAGTCAAAGGCACAGAAGGAGATGGTAAAAATACCTTTTTTGATATAATAAAAGCAATTGTAGGAAGAAAATATTATAGTGAAATAGAAACAGCAAAACAAATTTTTGATAGTCATTCAACGACGGAAGATTGTAAATTATTTGTTTGTCTTAATGAAGCAAACCCAAAAGATAATTATGAAAACAGCGAAAGATTAAAATCAAGAATAACAACAGATACTATTTTAATTAATCCTAAAAATATTAGTCCTTATGAGATTGATAATAGATGCGATTATATAATGACAACTAATAATGAGAATTGTGTGAAAGTTGATGAAGGTTCAAGACGATATTTGTTAATAAAAACTTCTCCACATTATAAGGGTAATATTGATTTTTTCAATAGTTTCTATAAAAATATAATCGAAAATAAGAGAGCATTAAGGGTCATTTATGAATATCTTATTAATTATGATGTTTGTTCTATTGTTCCAAGTCTTAATTTTCAAGATGACCGCTATATACCTAAAACAGAATACCAAAAACAAGTCATCAACGAAAATAAAGACAGAATTTTATTATTTTTAGAAGACTTAACCTTAAAAAATAAACATGTTGATAAAAAGAAATATACTAATCAGGCATTCTTCGCTGAATGGACTGATTGGGTAAAGACTAATAATTATAAGATTGATATTAATAATATTTCCTTTGGAACTCGTCTTATGTTATTAGTTAAAAAACATAAGATAGAAGTGTATATAACAAAAGACCAAAATAAGAATACGATAGTAAATTTTAAAGAACTATTCAACCATTTCAATTTTATTGAAGAAAAAGATGAATAGATTTCTATTTGTTTTTTTATGTCTGTTATAGATAGATATAATGGACGACGATATTTTAAGGAGTATTGATGAGGAAATAAGCAAAATTGGAGGTCTAATTATTGAAGATGAAGAAGATGAAGAACTACCTGATATAGAACTCCCACAAATAAGCGACATTAAACCAGCAAAAAAAAGAGGACAACCAAGAGAGAAAATGATAGAATTAAATAAGAAATCAGTTGAAGTAGTGAAAACAAAAGGACAAGAGAGACGAGAGACCAAAGCAAAGAAGGAAGAGACTGAAAGGATTAGAAAAGAAAAAATTGAATTCGAATATCAAGAGGCATTAAGACTTAAAGAGGCGATTGAAAAAAGAAAAGCAGAGAACGAGAAAAATAATAATAAACCAAAGATAGAAAGAGATAAGGAAATAAAAGAGGCAAAAGAAAAAAAGCAGATTGTAAAGACTGCCTCCCGTGATATACTTAAAGAGAGATACATAGAAGAAGCAAAGAAGAGGGTAATGATGGACTTATTTACATAAAATCTTAATTATTATTAGATATAGATAAATGAATATAAAAGAGATTGAATTAGACGCATTTAGAGAAAAAATAAACAATTCTAAATTAGATTACCCTAAAAGTGATAATAAAAATTTGTTTGAACTATTTTTTAATTATATGGGCGTTGCGAGTAGGGGAGGAGGAAAAACCTATAACACAATTAAAATCATAAAAGAATATGAAAAAAATAAGATGATTTCAGCACAAGGAGAACATAAGATAAGGACGATTTTAATAAGTCCCACTTATGACGCTAATAAATCTTTATGGAGCAATTTAAAAAGTCTAAATGAAAATGATATTTATGAGAGTTATAGTGAAGCAAAATTAAGAGATATTATAGATGATATAAACGATGTTATTAATGAAGTTGATATTTATAATAAATATGTTTATTATTATGATTTAATTGATAAGACCCCTAAAAATGAGATTGAAAAGGTCTTAAAATCTAATCCTGAAATATCATTTATTTTAAAGAAATTTAATTATGAAAATCCTGTAAAAGTTAAACGCTATTTTAGATATACGACCAAACCGATTACTTTTCTAATTTTAGATGATATTATGGGTTCATCCGCTCTAAATCGTAAGAGCGAAAATCTATTAAAATATTGGTTAATTAAAAATAGACATATATTTACATCTTTCTTTATATTAGTTCAGTCTGTAAAGTCAATTCCAAAAGATATGAGATTAAATTGTAATTTATTCTATCTCGGTAAATTTTCGAATAAAAAAGCAATATTAAATGATTTGTATGAGGAGGTCTCATCAGTTATGACAGAGAAAGAATTTGAGGCATTATACGATAAGGCGGTTAATGATAATAATCACGGAGCATTAATCATCGATTTGACTGGTTCTAAAAAACGATTTTATAACAATCTTGAAAAGGAATTAATTATTTAGTCTAACTTATTTTTTTTTCTTATGATTATAATAGATAAATAATAATGGAGCAAATAAGCGGTTTTCCTAAAAACTTGGCATATAATCTTAAAAAATTACAAGGTTCTATAATTAAACAAAAACTAAAAATTTCAGCAGACCAAACTGAATACAAACCTAATCAAATAATTCGTGTCAATTTCCCAATAGGGCGAATGCTTGATTTTCGCTCAATCGTTTTATATTCTACTAATGCGACCACATCAGGAACAGGTGGAATTCACTTTACTCGTGGGGGTCTTCACTCATTAATTCAAAATCTCGCTCTAACTGCTAATGGTCGCAATTTACAGACCACAAATGATTATAATTTTGTGTGGAATACTATTGCTGATTTAGAAGGTTATTACTCACAAGAACAAGTATCAAAACGCATAACCGAACTTTTTGACCCATCTTTAAATTACACATATCCTAATGGTTCTACTGCTCCTTCTGCTGTATTCCAAGCAAACTCAACCACTAATGATGGAGCAGGAACAGGAGACGCTAAGTGCTTTTGTGTGAATAACTGGTTAGGTTTTTTTAATGGTTCTTGCTCTACTATTGACACTAATAATTTAGGACAATTACAATTAGCGATTACCCTTGCCCCGTCAGGTGCTCTTTATTATAAGACCGGAGCAACTGCCCCTACTGATGCCTCTTATTCACTTAAAGAAGTTTTCTTAACTCTTGATACTATCACATTCACTAATTCTCTTTATTATGACCTTGTAAAATCTCAACTTGAAGGCGGTGGTCTTAATGTCGCTTATTATGATTATATCGTTCAACAATTATCATCAACAGCAAAAAGCACAGCAGGGATTAATGTTGCTACTCAAATAAACGCCAATTCATTAGACCAAGTTATAGCAACTTTTAGACCAAGTGCTTATGACACCATAGGCGAATTACTTATTGGAACTGCTACAACTGGAACTTTAAGAAGTTATAATGAAATTATTTATACCCCTCTCACTACTTCTGCTGGTGCTGGGACTTCTTCTATTGGAACTCACGGAGGATTTAACCAAAATAAATATTTCCGTAGAGATGGGACTGGTTTTGATGGTTCAACCTTTTATATAAATTCTCAACCATTCACAACTTCTTCTTCTCCTATTGAGACCTTCAATAATACCCTCCAAAGTTTAAATTATAATAATCTTGATATTAGTTCAGGTGGTATTCACGCTGGTTGTCATTCTCTCGGTCATTTCTGTCGTAATTATTTCGCAGATGTTCTATCTCTTGAAAACCTTTCAGGAGATAATAATTGGTGGGTAAGTGGTCTTGGTGGAAATGGTGGAACTATCCAAATCGGTTATAACGCAAAATTTAAAGATAATACTGATAATGTTTTCCCTGTCCTTATTTGCCGAGTTTCTAAAATCCTTAATGTTAAAATGGGACGCTCTCTTGATGTTATGGAATAAATACCTTTTTTTTCTTATCATTTATTAGATAAATAGAATGAATACAGCAGGATATAAGTATTTAGATTTGAGTATTCCTTTTTTACAAAATATTGATGAAAGAGCAGAACAAAATAATAATGAAATCCAAATGAATAATTATGAAAAAATAAATATATATCCAAGATTTAGATATTATAACGATGATACAGATTTAAATTTAACATCAAAAGTAATACCTGATTTTACTTATAAAAATAAATCATTATTTCCACCTGAAAAACCAATACAAACAGAACAAGATGAAATAAGTGTATCAAAACCAGCATTAAGTAGTTATTATGGATATGGAAATTACGGAAACTACTATTATCAAAATCAATCTTTTCCTGAATACCTAAAACACAAAATAACACCAAAAAATTATTTGTTTGATTTAGTTTAAGAGATGATATTAAAATTAGGAGAATATTTGAGAAATATAATAATAGAATGGTTTAAAAATTTCTTTGATAAATTTAGAATTAATGCCGATACGAGAGAGACCTTTGAAAGAAGACGAGAAAAAATTGACTATATTACACGCCATCTTATTCCCTAAATCTAAATTTAGTCTAAATGATGCTAAAAAATGGTTAGAAAGTCATAATTATAAGTATATCCACAATAGACAGACTAAAAATATATGGAGATTTAGAATAAAAGAACAGATTAAAGGATATGATTTTTTTACTAAAATTTTAGATAATGGTGTTGAATTTGTTTTTATGGTTAAAAGATAATTTTTTTTATATTTCATTTATAGATATAAATGACAAGTTTAGATTTTGATAGTATTTTTAAATGTAAGGATTTATCACCATCATCCATACAAACATATAAGACAAAATTTATAAAATTAAATGATAATAAACCAGTTAGAAATTTAAATTTTTTATTAGATATTGATGGAGTTAAAAAAAAAATAGAACCATTAAGACCAAACACACAAAGAACTTATTATATCGCTATTTGCTCTATTCTTAAATGTATGATAAATAACAAACAAGCAAATAAGAGTTTTAGAAAAATTTACGATGATTATAGTAAGATACTCGAAGATTATAATATAAAATTAAAAGACCAAACTGAAAAGACTATAACAGAGGGAGAGAATTGGATGACACAAGATAGACTTAAAGAAGTGTATGACAAATTAAAAGAAAACCATACACAAAACCAGCGAACATTTCAAGATTATTTAATTTTGTCTTTATATTACCTCAACGCACCACGAAGAAATAAAGATTACGCATTATTAAAAGTAGTTAATAGTTATAATGATAAATTACCGAATGAATTTAATTATTTCGATGTGAAGAATAAGAAATTTATTTTTAATAACTACAAGACAGCGAAAAAATATAATAGACAAGAGATAGAGGTAAATGATGATTTGTATAATATAATTAATGAATATGTAAGACTATTTAAGGTAAAAAATAATGACTTTCTTTTATATAATTTAACTACTAATGAACCATTATCACAGATTAACGCCATCACGCTAATCTTAAATAGAATATTCAATCGAAATATAGGGTCATCTATGTTGAGAAAGTTTTATTTATCTAATAAATATGGCGATAATGCGAAGGAATTAATTAAAGATGTTGAAAAAATGGGGACTTCTGTATCAACTGCTAATAATAATTATATCAAAAAATAGATTTCTATATATCATTATTAGATTTTTATTATTTTTATTTAGATTTCTAAACCTATAAATTAGATTTCTATATATAATCATTAGAAATTTTAAAATTTCT
>RGRP01000190.1 GCA_010021145.1 Candidatus Fonsibacter lacus | reverse complement strand
CTCGTTCAGCTTCTGGTTAGCAGCAAGCAGAACCGAGGTCGTGGACGGCGTGGTGCCGGGGGTGCCGACCGACTGGAAAATGTTTTGGAACGAGTTAGCAACGTCCGCGTCGATGCTGGACGCAAGCTGCGAGATACGCGGCTTGAGAACACGCTCGGCGAAGTCGTCCAACTGCATGGTCATTTCGGCAGTCGTAAAGTTCACACCGATGTGCTTCTGCGAAGCGACAGTCAGCGTGGTGAACTGCTCGTTGTCGTCCTGCACCTGAAGGGCAGCGCCGTCGGTCACGAGAGCGCGGTCCGGCAAGCGGATACGCAGCGTGGTGCCGATCTTGGCGCCCTGCACGGCGAAGGAATCGTCGTACTGACGGTTGACGTTACGGGTGATGACGAGGTTGTTCTCAAGGATTTCGAGAGCCTTCCTCGTGATCATGTCAATGGTAAGAATACTATTAGCCACGAAAATTACTCCAAATAAAGGTTAACGACGGTGCTGCGCTTCCCACTGCTTGATCTGGCGGCGGCGCTCAGCTTCGATCCATTCCGACGTACTCATGCTCGATACAGAGCGAGGGTCGGTCGTTTCGTAGCCGCCACCGCTAGACCCTTTAGCCGTTACCGGCTTGATGGGAGGCGGAGCGTTGGTTGACTTCTTAACCGGCGGATTGTCCACAAGTTTGGCCTCAATCTTGCCGATCTCTTTAGCTTGCAGATACGGCGATAAGCGGGAAATACGTTCGGCTTCGCGGGGGTTGGACCCGAGGTAGTACGCTACGTCAGGGCCGACATCCGATGCCTGTATCGTCTGTGCCATCACGGTCGTAATCGGCAGGTTTTGGTTGTACGCGACTTGCTCGAAGTCATCGTACTTTTCCCGTGCTGCCTCTTCGCGCTCGTGATAAGCACTCAAAAGCTCGTACTGCTGGCGCTCGGCTTCGCGCTTGGCAAGGAGTTCCTCGGCCTTACGGGTCGCTAGGGCTTCCGCGTAAGCATCGGGGTCTGATTCCTTGTCAGGCAACTCTGCCGGGGCGACGGGCTTATCGACCGCCTGCGCCTTCAGTGTCTGCTCTCGTTCCCACTTGCGACGTTCCTTCGCAAGCCTCTTGCCCACTACCGCGTCCAGTTCCTCTTGGGAAAAGGTTTTGTTAGCGGGTTTTTCCTCCGGCTTTGGGGCTTCTTCAGCCTTAACTTCGGGTTCCGGGGTCGCCGTAACTTCCGGTTCCGACACGGCTTCTGCCGCTACAACTTCGGGGAGTTGGTTTTCGTCGCTCATATCATTCCTTACGGAGCCTGGTCAATCGGGCCAGTACGAGTGGAATTT
>RGRP01000189.1 GCA_010021145.1 Candidatus Fonsibacter lacus | reverse complement strand
GTTGCCTGCCAATGAGCTTCCTGTTTTGGTGTAGCCATTGTTTCCCCCTTTGTTATTTGATTTTAGAGTAGTTGAGTTGTATTTATTAGTAAAGATGAAATTTCTCTGTAAAACTCAATGTTTCCGCGAAATTTAGAGCAATAAATATGGTCAAACAAGTTATAGGTGTATTTAAAGATTTTTTAATAAATCCTGTCAAAAAATTATTTTTAGGAGAAAAAAAAATTAAAAATTTTGATGATCTTAAAAATTTTATCAGCAAAAAATCTGCTTATGTTTCTCAGTTTACTCTTTATGGATACTTAAGAACTAGAATGGGAGGAATTAATTTTTATAAATCATTGAATGATTTACCCTTTAATACATCGGTCAATATTGCAAGATGGAATATTTTTTTAGTCGCCGTCCAAGATTTATTGTTGTTTACATTTTCCTACATTTACAACAAGCAAGATCGAAGCGTTATTACAAATGTAAATGAATTTTTTAAAAAAATTTTAGAAGAACAACAACCTTTCGGCCTTTCGGTTGAATTGAAAAATAAATCGATACAAGAATTTGAAGAAAGAATTAAAAAAGTAAATTGGCATATGTGTTATAAAACAAAACCGTTTGAGAAAAGTTGTGAAGCACTTTTTACTTGGGCGCCGATTGCAGACCAATTAAAAGATTTAGATAAAGAGATTGTCATTAACTCTATGGATGTGCAGTGGCAAAATGTAATGATTGATTTTGTAAAACTTCTTCAACCCCTTAATGAAAATGTCAGATAAATTTAAAAAATATGCAGAGCAATCTTTAAAAGAAGCATCTGAAAGAAAGAAAAAAAATAATCAGATTAAAAAACAAAAAGAAATAAATGGACCTAAAGGATTAGAACCCACTCGTTATGGAGATTGGGAGACTAAAGGAATTACTTACGACTTCTAAATTATTTATTTAATCTATTATCAATCAAGCTTTGCACCACCGTTGGATCTGCAAGCGTTGAAGTGTCACCAAGATTTTCAAATTGATTCTCAGCCACTTTTCTAAGAATCCTTCTCATAATCTTACCTGATCTAGTTTTTGGTAAACCTGGCGTGTAATGAATAAGATCAGGCGTCGCAAGAGGGCCAATAATTTTTCTAACCAAATCTTTTAATTCTTTTGTTAGAGCATCAGATCCAGTTTCACCTACTTTTAAAGTTACATAACAGTATAAACCTTGCCCTTTTATATCATGTGGATAGCCAACTACTGCAGCTTCAGCAACTTTTGGATGGGCAACAAATGCGCTTTCTATTTCTGCGGTTCCAAGATTGTGACCTGATACAATAATCACATCATCTAC
>RGRP01000188.1 GCA_010021145.1 Candidatus Fonsibacter lacus | reverse complement strand
AAAGCAAAATATCTGCCGCCATTAAAGTTGGGTAAGAATAAAGGCCCACGCTTGCCTTTTCTTTATTTGACCCTGCCTTTTCTTTAAATTGTGTCATTCGGTTTAACCAACCAATTCTTGCAACACAATTAAATATCCAAGCTAGTTCAGAATGCCCTGCAACGCTCGACTGACAAAAGATAACATTCTTTTTTGGGTCCAATCCACAGGCAAGAAAAACAGCTGCAGTTTCAATTATATTTTCTCTTAATTGTTTTGGATCTTGAAATACTGTGATTGAATGAAGATCTGCCAACATAAAATAGCATTCATAATCTTTTTGTAATTTAACAAAATTTTTAATGGCGCCTAAATAATTACCAAGATGAAGGTTTCCCGTTGGCTGAACCCCGGATAAAATTCTATTTTTAATCATTTAAAATTTAAACCTTTAAATCTTTAATACGAAATGCTTTTAAAAAATAGGCAGTTAAAAAGTAGATAAACGCGGAGAATAGAACTACCGATATTAAAATAATGGCTTTTAATATCGATTTTGATTCTAAATAATTTGAAAAATAATTTAATAAAAAAGAAAGAATTAATCCCATAATTAATGTGCACAAAATTGATTTTATAAATCTCATTGCAAACAATTTATCGAATGAATGATATCCAGATTTAATAAGATTTATTTGATAAATAACAACAGTTAACCAAGCTGAAATGCTAGTTGCTAGAGGTATAATCAAAAAACCAAAGCTCTTAAACAAGGCAAGACTAATTGAAATATTTAAAATTACGGAGAATAAAGACAAATAAAAAGGAAACTTTGTATTACTTCTTGCAAAATAAAAACTTGAATAAATTTTGATTAATCCAAAAGCAGGCAGTCCAATCCCAAATAATAATAATGCTGCTGAGGTATTCATAACGCTTTCTGAATCAAAAAATCCATAACCATACAAGGCTGATATAATCTGATCCGATGCAAGAAAAATTCCAACGGTTGCTGGTAATGACAAAAACAAACATAATTCCAAAGAACGATTTTGAATAAAATTTACTTTTACTAATTTCGACTTAAAAACTTCTTTAGATAGACTTGGTAAAATCACAGTTGCAATTGCAATCCCAGTTAAAGCTAAGGGTAATTGATAAATTCGATCTGCATAATACAAATAAGAAACAGCTCCACTTTCAAATGAGGCTATAATTGTACCAATTAAAATATTTATTTGATTTACGCCTGATGCAAAAACACTCGGTAATAATTTATTAAAAAAAGACTTAACTTGATTATTAATATTAATAATAAAACTTAAATTAATTTTAAAATATTTTTTTGCAAAGAAAAATAAAAAGATAACC
>RGRP01000187.1 GCA_010021145.1 Candidatus Fonsibacter lacus | reverse complement strand
ATTAGACATTCGCCAAGCCTTGTTGCTCAAGAGTTCTGCGAGTTTTCTTTTTTTTTCGTCAATGGAATTATTCACAATTATTTATTATTATCAATTTCACTTAGAACTTCACCAAGCCAAGAGCTTGTTGAGCTTGTGTCTTTTACTTCGGCTTGAACTTTTGTAAAATCACCAAATTTTTTAGGTTTTAGTTTTGAAGCAATCCATTTTCTTGAGTCAATTTTTAAGCGTGCTTGATTCACTGCCCCCGCGTCTATCTTGCCGAACGCGTCCATGGGCATTTCAGCATCGCATATTTCAGTTATTTCATCAGCAAATAGCTCCGCTTGCTCTTCTTTTGCGCGTGCGTATTGCTTGCTTAGCTCTTCATTATTATTCAGCCACTTCCATACGCTCGTAAGATTCGGCATCTTATCATCTTTACATATTTTCCTTAATGATTCACCGCTTGCAATTCTAACACATATTTCATCAAATAATTCTTGTGAAAATTTTACGCTGTTTTTATGCATATTTTTACAATATTAAATATTTTTCGCTAAATTCCTTAGGATTATGTATAATTCTTTTTTTTCTTTTTTTCTCCACTTTCGAAATTCTTACATTATGAAGCTTAGGCTTCTTTTAAAATAAAATTGATTAAAAAATGAAAGTGAAATTGATAAAATTAAAAGTTAATAAAAACTATTAGAAGTTAAGAAAATGATAAAAAAATGTGTCAAGATAAATAATAAAAAAAATGAAGTGTTGAAAATATTGACTCAAATTGATATAAATGCTTGTGGAGTCAACAGAGAGTAAGATAAAAAAATAACTTGACTTTTGCAAAAGTTGTGGTAGAATGCAAAAACAAAATTCAAAAACAAAATAAAATAAAAAAAAAGGTTTTTGAGTTATCACTCTCAAAACCTTAAAAATAAAACCTCCTGCCTTAAATCACACACTTTTCTTTAGGGGTTCTAGGGGATTTTCTTTTAAAAATATATTTTTTATATGTCAGAAATTTCTATTGATGAGTTTATTGCTAAAGAAAAAGAAATTGTTCGGCTAAAACAACAATTAATTGCCAGTGTTTGGAAGCCAAAGATTAAAACTTATATTTGTCGAAGGGATAGGGGGGCAAAAAGAAAATTGTTGATAAATTTAGAAGTGAATGATATTAATAAAATTGTTGATAAAACTAAATTTAAAAAAAATAAAAATGGAAAAATTAGAGCTTATTAACAAGTTAAAAAAGATTGCTAAGAAGCCTAAGCTTCATAATGTAAGAATTTCGAAAGTGGATAAAAGGAAAAAAAAGAGAATTATACATAATCCTAAGGAATTTAGCGAAAAATATTTAATATTGTAAAAATATG
>RGRP01000186.1 GCA_010021145.1 Candidatus Fonsibacter lacus | reverse complement strand
ATTGGGACGTTCGGGACGAACTCGACGATTGGCGGCCAGTCGGCTACGAACGTGACGATCAACATGCCTGCCGGGTCCTCCGGTGACGATGTGGTGCGGGCAATGCAACGCTGGTCGAGGGACAACGGCGCTATCCCAGTCAACACAACAACAAGTATTCGACGTTAGTCATGGCAATCAACACTTCATGGACGGTCAAAATCGGGACGGTCGCCAGCCCTACCGACTTCACCAGTCGCGTCATGGGCATCCAAATCAACCAAAACGTTGACGTCAATGTGATCGGCCGAGGCGTCTGCCAAATCACCTTGCTGAACCGTGACGGCGCCCTGACCCCCGGCGGCGGCGGCACCTACGGCACTACCGACTGGTTTGCCCAAGGCGTATTCGTCGCCTGTCTGACAAACACCGGCGGCGCCGACACCACCCACCAGGTCTTTCACGGAATCGTCACTAGGTTCGATTTGCAGGATGACGGCGTTTATTCAACCGTAACTATTACGGCACAAGATGCATTGATCGTTGCAGGTCGTACGCCCATACAAACTTTCGGGTCATTTAGTGGCGATTACGACTTTTACCTAGACACCTTTTTGTCGACCGCGTATCTCAATTATCCGTTACTTGGAAAAACCACGTTTGACGTGGCTTTGAATTACGAATGGGTAGGTTCAGCGACGGGCGATTGGATCAGAACGGCAACGTCCGTCGTTCCTGCAACTCTTGCGGATTTGTTGCAAACATCAACGATTCCGTCAATGAACGACGTCATGTGGCCGACAACGATTACCGCTAGTGGAACAAACGTCGTCTACGCCTTTACAAGCCTCGGACAAGACAATGTAAGAAACTCGACAAATCGAACTGATTTTGAGTTTGACCCGCCCGGTTCCATTTCCGGGTCAAAATTGCCGTTTGAGAACAGCAGTTTTCAACAGGCTTTCAACAACGACGACTTGATTACAACGGCGAACATCAAAGGCACCTTCGTTGGTGCAACCGAAGCACAAATCAATTCGTCGACAATTAGCAGTTATGGCGCTCGAACGGTTGCGTTCACGAACACGTTTGTTTACGACCAAACGGAAACAAACAGGATGGCGACCAAACTGGTGAACCGTTACGGCAACACGAAATACACCCCCGTATCTTTGACAACAAGTGCCTCAATGATCAAACGGTTGGCCGACGATTCGGCCGTCGGCAAATGGCGCCACCTGCTCGACGTGGAAAAAGGATTTTGGCAACGCGCCAAGATCACTTGGACGGGTTCGGGCGCCGCGTCCCAGACCGCCTATTGCGTCATCAAAGGCCGGTCAATCTCCGTGACCCCGGCCGACACGGTGGTTACGCTGTCCCT
>RGRP01000185.1 GCA_010021145.1 Candidatus Fonsibacter lacus | reverse complement strand
AAATCAGTATTTTAAAGGAAATACACTTTCCTCACTCCTTAGGTCTTTTGTATTCAGCATTTACTTATTTTTTAGGATTTAAAGTTAATAGTGGAGAGTACAAAGTGATGGGACTTGCACCATATGGAGAGCCAAAGTTCAAAGATATTATTTTAGATAAATTGATTGATGTTAAAGAAGACGGCTCTTTTAGATTAAGCATGGATTATTTTAATTATGCAACAGGTCTTACAATGACTAATAGCAAGTTTGCAAAATTATTTAATATGAACAGACGTGAACCAGAAAATAATTTATCCCAAATTCATATGGATATGGCAGCTTCAATTCAAGCCGCAACAGAGGAGATTGTTTTAAAAATTACAAGATTTTTATCAAAAGAATATAAATCAGAAAATTTATGTATGGCTGGAGGTGTGGCCTTAAACTGTGTTGCAAATGGTAAAATTTTAAAAGAAGGTTTATTTAAGAATATTTGGATTCAGCCTGCATCCGGCGATGCTGGGGGAGCGCTAGGAGCAGCTCAAGCTTTTTATTATCAAGAACTAGATAATAAACGTCAGATTTTAAAAACTGACTCAATGAACGGATCTTATTTAGGACCTCAATTTACAGACGACCAAGTTGAAAATGAACTGAAGAGTTGTGGAGCAAATTACAAAAAGTTAACTCAAGATCAAATTATAAATGATACAGCAAAGGCGCTATCTGAAGAAAAAGCCGTTGGCTGGTTCCAAGGCAGGATGGAATTTGGTCCTAGATCTTTAGGTAACAGATCTATTATTGCAGATCCAAGATCTGAGAATATGCAAAAAAATTTAAATCTAAAAGTTAAATATAGAGAAAGCTTTCGTCCTTTTGCTCCAGCTGTTTTATTTGAAAAAGTTTCAGAGTGGTTTGAGATAAATTCTGAAAGTCCTTATATGTTATTAGTGGCCGATGTTAAAAAATCAAAACAACTTGAAATGACAAATGAACAAAAGAATTTATTTGGTATCGATAAATTAAATGTCAAAAGATCTAGCATTCCATCAGTAACTCACGTCGATTATTCAGCTAGAATTCAAACAGTTCACAAAGAAACCAATCCCACATTTTATAAATTAATAGAAGAATTTGAAAGAATTACAAAATATCCAATTTTAGTTAATACTTCTTTTAATGTTAGGGGAGAGCCGATCGTCTGTACTGCTACAGATGCCTTTAATTGTTTTATGGGAACAGATTTAGATGTTTTAGTTTGTAATAACTTTATTTTATATAAAGATGATCAAAATAGAAATTTAATTAAAGATTATAAGAATAAGTACGAGCTAGATTAATTAAAACTTAAACTTTTTCATAAAGTCTTCAGCGATAACTTTATTTCCTTCAGCGTT
>RGRP01000184.1 GCA_010021145.1 Candidatus Fonsibacter lacus | reverse complement strand
TGAAAAAGTTGCTTCTGCAATGGAAACTACAATTTGGACAGGTGTTAACGCTACTGCAGGTCAGTTCGCTGGTATTTCTACACAAATTGCTGCTGACGCTGCTTTACCTTCAGCGCAAGAAGTTGCAGGAACTACTGTTACTGCTTCAAACGTAATTACTGAATTAGGTAAATTAATAGACGCTATTCCTGCAAGAATGTATGGACAAGACGACTTGACACTTTACGTTTCTCAAAACATCTACAAAGCGTATGTACGTGCATTAGGTGGTTTTGCTTCTTCAGGTGTAGGTGCTAACGGATATGACAACAAAGGAACTAACCAAGTATTAGGTGATGTATTCTTTGATGGCGTTAAAGTATTTATGGCTAATGGTCTTGCTGCTAACACTGCAATCGCTACAACTAAATCTAACTTACACTTTGCTACTGGTCTATTAAATGATATGAACTTAGTTAAAGTTTTAGATACTTCCGAGACTTTAGGCGATGAAAACGTAAGAGTAGTTATGCGATTTACTGCTGACGCTAAATACGGATTTGCTGAAGATATGGTTACTTACGGAATTACAAACTCTGCTAACTAATAATTAGAAATCGAAAGACAAGGGTGGTGAAATAAACGCCACCCTTTTTTATTAAACATTAAAAAATATACTAAAATGGCTTGTGAAATTACAAATGGTCGTATAGAAGAATGTAAGGATTCGGTTTCAGGATTGAAAGCGGTTTACTTCATTAACTATGATGACCTTAATGCAGACGATGTTATTTACGATGTAACTAACACGGATTTAATTGACGACTGGACTCCGGCTTCAGCGTTAAACCTATACAAATACGAATTAAAAGGAAACAACTCTTTTGAAACTACTATTAATTCTTCTCGTGAGAATGGTACTACTTTCTTTGAACAAACACTTTCTATTCAGTTGAAAAGACAAGATATTGCGACACACAAAAACGTTAAATTGTTAGCATTTGGAAGACCAAGAATTGTTGTTAGAACAATGACTGACCAATTCTTTTTAATGGGACTTACACAAGGTGCTGATGTAACAGGTGGTACGGTATCTTCAGGAAGTGCATTAGGAGATTTTAACGGATACTCTTTGACGTTTACAGCGCAAGAGGTAAGCCCTGCAAATTTCTTAAATTGTTCAGATGAGGCAGGTTTAAAAACTTTGTTTGAAACAGGTGCAGGAACTGACGCTACAATCGTAACTTCGTAGTTTTTTTCCATATATTCATAGGTGAAGCCGATTCTTTATAGGGTCGGCTTTTTTACGTAGAAACAAATACGAATAAACATAGTTATTATAGTATGATAGTTCTTCAAGAAACAAATAATCCACAAACATTTAACTTCATTCCAAGAAG
>RGRP01000183.1 GCA_010021145.1 Candidatus Fonsibacter lacus | reverse complement strand
TTTGAATTAAAAATAGCCTGTCCAAAAGATTATATGCCGTCAAAAAAAGTTATTGCTTGGGCTAAAAAGAAAAAGGCAGACATTGAGATATTGCATGATGCAAAAGATGCTGCTGATAATGCAGACTGTATTATGACAGATAAATGGATTTCTATGGGAGATAAAGGAAACTTAAGTAAAAAAAGAAAAGCATTTAAGAGTTTTCAAGTTAATAAAAAATTAATGAAAGTTGCAAAAAAAGATGCAATTTTTATGCATGATTTACCTGCACAAAGAGGAGAAGAAGTAAGTGCTGAAGTTATTGATGGTAAACAGTCAGTTGTCTGGCAACAGGCTGAAAATAGATTGCATTGTCAAAAGGGAATTATTGAGTGGTGCTTAAAAGGTAAATGATTGAAAGAGCAATTGTTTTAGCCGCAGGCTTTGGAAAAAGAGTTCAACCACTTACAAATGTTACTCCAAAACCATTATTAAAAATTAATAATGTTAGTTTGCTTGAAAATACCTTAAATTTTTTAAAAAAGTTTGGAGTTAAAAGTTTTGCGATTAATACTCATCATTTAGGAGATCAAATTATCTCTTTTGCTGAGAGAGAGAAAATAGTTTTGATAAAACTTTAAAAGGCGATTTTACTATAAAATCTGCACCTTTTTTATTTAGACAACCTGGAGATACTAATAGTTTAATTTTTACAGGATGTCAGATTATTAGTCCTGTTTTATTAAAAAATAAAAAAAATGAAAATTTTTCAATCCAACCAGTTTGGGATGAGGCTATTGCTGCGAGAAAAATGGTTGGAGAAGTTGCTCAAAATACATTTTACCACGTAACGGATCTTTCAATTTATGAGAAGTTAAAACAACTAGATCTTATTCGTTAATTAATATTTTTTTAGCTCTTTTTTGATCAAGATATAAATATTTTGATAAAGTCATATCATCTTTGAATGTAATATGAATTGGATTTCCAGTTGGAATTTCTAATTCAACAATTGAGCCATCAGTAATATTAAATATTTTTTTGCAAAGTGATCTTAAGCTATTGCCATGTGCTGAAATGATCACATTTTTTTCTTTTTTTAAAACAGGCAAAATATTTTTCTCATAGTAAGGAATAACTCTTTTAAAAGTATCTTTTAAAGACTCCGTATCAGGAATTAAGTTTTTGTTAATATTTTTATATATTGGATAGTGAACCGGATGATTGGGATTACTTTTGTTCATTGGTGGTGGGGGAATATCATAACTTCTTCTCCAAATTTTTACCTGTTGTTCACCATGTTTTTTGGCAGTTTCTTCTTTATTAAGACCTTGCAAAGCTCCATAGTGTCTTTCATTTAACTCCCAGGCTTTAAATATATTTTTGATACTTAGATCTAG
>RGRP01000182.1 GCA_010021145.1 Candidatus Fonsibacter lacus | reverse complement strand
AAAATAGCTGAAAGAAAAGATGAAATAGATACAAAGAATAAGAATGGAAAAGTAATTCTGCTCAGATCTACGGCGAGATCAAATTTTCCATCAATATCTTGAAAGCCAGGCGAAATAAGAAATAAAAATTCTGGTGTAAATATTTCAATAAGAAAAATTATAAAAAGAATAAAGATAATTAATAAATTTAATATCTGATTTGCAAAATGATTTTTTTTGCTGCCTTTTTGTTTTGTATAAGCTGGAATAAAAGCAGAGTTAAAAGAGCCCTCTGCAAATAAAGATCTAAAAGTATTTGGTATTCTAAATGCAACAAAGAGAGCGTCCGCGACGGCTGAGGTCCCGAGAAATACTGCAATTAATGTATCTCTTAAATAACCAAGAATTCTACTTAAAAAAGTCGAAAAACCAAAATAAGAGATATTTTTTAAAATATTCATTTGATATTTAGTTTCAACTTTGTTTTAATTTAAAATCTAAGAACTTATATAAGAAAAATAACTTCTTCTTACAGTTTTATTTTTTTTAAAAACAATATTATGGAAAAGTTTACAGAAAAAGAAGCCCTAGATTATCATAGTCAGGGTAAGCCTGGAAAAATTGAAATAATCGCAAGTAAACCAATGTCCACTCAAAGAGATTTGGCACTTGCCTATTCTCCTGGTGTTGCGGTGCCAGTTGAGGCCATCGCAAAAGATCCATCAAAAGCTTATGACTACACAAGTAAAGGAAATACTGTTGCTGTTATATCTAATGGATCAGCGATCTTAGGACTTGGAAATTTAGGGTCCCTTGCTTCAAAACCAGTGATGGAAGGTAAAGCTGTTCTCTTTAAAAGATTTGCTGACATTGACTCAATTGATATTGAAGTTGATTCACAAAACGCAGAAGAAATTATTAATTGCGTTGCTAAAATTGGAAATAGTTTTGGTGGGATTAACTTAGAAGATATCGCATCACCAGACTGTTTTATTATTGAACAAGAATTAAAAAATAGACTTAAGATTCCTGTGTTTCATGATGATCAACATGGAACAGCTATTATTACTGTAGCTGGAATTTTAAATGCCTTAGAGATTGTAAAAAAATCAATAAAAAAAGTAAGAGTTGTTGCTAACGGCGCAGGAGCTGCTGGTCTTTCTTGTATATCATTACTAAAAGCAATGGGTTTACCCGATGAAAATGTGGTGATGCTAGATAAAGAAGGAGTTATTTATAAAGGTCGTCCAAAAGTAGATCAGTTTAAATCGGCCCATGCTGCAGATACGAAACTTAGAACTTTAGAAGAATCGATGAAGGGAGCGGATGTATTTTTAGGTTTATCTGCAAAAAATGTCGTAACTCCTGCAATGGTAAAATCCATGGCAAAAGATCCAATTAT
>RGRP01000181.1 GCA_010021145.1 Candidatus Fonsibacter lacus | reverse complement strand
TTCTTTTTGAATTGAGTTATAAATATCGATGTCTGAATTTTTTAAATTGGAATTAAAAAAATCTTCAATATTTTTTTTATCAATTTTATTAGCTGTGCTCATGGTTATTTATCTAACTTTTTTACTCTCGCTGTATGTCTACCGCCTTCAAATTTTGTACTAATAAAGGTATTTATAATTTTTTTTACGTTTTTAAAATGAATTAATCTAGCTCCAAGACATAATACATTAGCATTATTATGCTTTCTAGCTAAAGATGCTGATATTTGATTATAACAAACAGCTGCTCTTACTTTTTTAAACCTATTTGCCGCAATAGAAACCCCTATTCCAGAACCGCAAATTAATATTCCAAAAGAAGTTTTTTTTTTAACCAAAATTGCAAGCTTTTTAGCATAATCAGGATAATCCACTCTTTCTTCTGAGAAAGTACCAAGATCTAACGATTTAATTTTTGATTTATTTAAAAAAATTTTAACTTTTTCTTTCATTAAAAAGCCAGCGTGGTCTGAAGCGATAATGATGGATTTAGTTAATGATTTGGACACAATGGTTAATTACCAACTTCAAAATGGCTTGTATATTAAAAAGATAATTAATTTTTTTTATATATTAAGCCGCTCTTGAAAGTTTTAATTCTCTCCAAATTTCATCAAGGGCATTCACAAGAAATTCCAACTTAGAATCATCATGCAAAGGCGTTGGAGTAAATCTAAGTCTTTCTAAACCTCTTGGAACCGTTGGATAGTTGATTGGCTGAACATATATTGAATAATCATTAAGTAAAATATCAGAAATTTCTTTGCATCGTACCGGGTCCTTCACCAATAAAGGAACTATATGACTATTATTTTTTATAATCGGTAAATTCTTCGCTAACATTAATTTTTTTAACTTATTTGCACGATCGTAAAGAGCTTCTCTAAGACTATAATTATTTTTTACATAACGAATACTTGCTACAGCAGCAGCAGCTAAACTTGGTGGCAAAGAAGTTGTAAAAATAAAACCAGGAGCAAAGGATCGAATGACATCAATAATATTATATTTAGCAGTAATATATCCGCCCATTAATCCAAAACCTTTCGCAAGGGTTCCTTCAATAATATCGATTTCGGATGTCAGCCCTAGTTGCTCTGATAATCCCCCACCGTTCTTCCCATACAGTCCAACACCGTGAACCTCATCTAAATATGTGAGTGCATTATATTTCTTTGAAACTTCGATTATTTTTTCAATAGGGGCAAAATCTCCATCCATTGAATAAACAGATTCGAAAGCTACAATTTTTGGATGATCTTTATTAGAATTTTTTAAAAGGTGTTCGAGATGATCAACGTCATTATGTTTCCAAATAAATTTATCAGAATTTCCTTTTCGAATGCCTTCAATCATGGATGCATGATTATTTTCATCAGAAAAAATAATACAATTAGGTAA
>RGRP01000019.1 GCA_010021145.1 Candidatus Fonsibacter lacus | reverse complement strand
TTGTTGCTTGGTTTTGGGCATTCTTTGACTCAAGTCTTTTTCCAGATGCAGTTATAGGTAGCGTTTGGCCTCCAAAAGGCATTCAGACTTTAGATCCTTGGCATATACCTCTAATAAACACTTTAATTCTACTTTTATCAGGAACAACAGTAACTTGGGCACATCATTCTCTTTTAGAAAATGATCGAAAAGGATTGTTAAATGGATTATTGTTAACAGTAATTCTTGGAGCTATTTTTACTTGTTTTCAAGCCTACGAATACATTCACGCAGACTTTAAATTAAGTTCCGGTATTTATGGAGCAACTTTTTATATGGCCACAGGTTTTCATGGCTTTCATGTAATAGTTGGAACAATTTTTTTAGCGGTTTGCTATTTTAGAGCAAAAGCTGGACATTATAAGCCTGATCATCATTTTGGATTTGAGGCCGCAGCATGGTATTGGCATTTTGTTGATGTAGTTTGGCTGTTCCTATTTGCCTCAATATATATTTGGGGAAGCTAATAGAGTATTTTGTTTAGAATTAAATCCTTAGATATATTTTTTTTATTTTTTATATTAGTTGTTCTATTTTTAGGAACTTGGCAAGTTTTTAGACTGCATTCAAAAAATAATTTAATTTCTAATTTAGAAAATAATTTAAAAAAAAATTCTACTAATTTTAACACAGATATTAGCGAAGAATATACAAAAGTTTTTTTGAAGGAAAAAAACTTAAAGTTTAGAATATTTCTATATCATCTTTATAAAGGAGAGATAGGATTTAAAGTTATAGTTCCTTATGAAGTTAACAGTTCAATGGTAGTTTTAGTAGATAAAGGTTGGGTTAAAAAAGATAAGATTAATTTAATTAAAAATACTGTATTTAACGATGAGATTATTGAAGGTTATACAAAAAAAATTAAAGAAAAAAATTTTTTTACACCCAGCAACAATATTAAAGAAGATTTTTCATATTCAGTAGATATGGATAATTTAAAGAAATCCTTAAGTAAAAATATTTATCCATTTTTAATTATTCAAACCACACAAAGTAACAAAGATATTATTCCTAATAGTTACGAGGTCCGTTTGTCAAATAATCATTTGCAATACGCTATAACATGGTATGGCTTAGCTTTAGTTACTGTAATTTTTTTTTTATATTATAGAAAGAAAGTTTAATGAAATACATAAGCACTAGAAATAATAAAAAAAATTATGATTTTATTGATACTTTCTTAAATGGGCTTGCTCATGATGGCGGTTTATATATTCCTAAGAAAATACCTAGACTATCAGAGGCAACTCTAAAAAGATTATCAAGCTTAAATTATAACGATTTAGCTTATGAAATTATTAAAATTTATACAGGCAATACATTTTCAAAAAATGAATTAAAAAAAATTATAAAAAATTCTTACAAAAGTTTCGATAGTAAAAATGTAGTAAAATTTTCAAGAGTAAAGAAATTTAATTTAGTAGAACTATACCACGGTCCAACTTTAGCATTCAAAGATATTGCAATGCAAGTGATAGGCAACATGTACGAGACTATACTTTCAAAAAGCAGAAATAGAATTAACCTAGTCACTGCAACATCGGGAGATACCGGCGCTGCAGCTATCGATGCTGTAAAAAATAAAAAAAATTTAAGAATTTTTGTTTTACATCCAAAAGGCAAAATTTCTATAACGCAAAGAAAGCTCATGACTACAGTAAATTCAAAAAATGTATTTAATATTGCAGTCAAAGGCTCATTTGATGATTGTCAAACATTAGTAAAATCAATGTTCAATGATCGTCATTTTAGAAGATCAATTAATATGTCAGGGGTTAATTCAATAAATTGGGCAAGAATAGTTGTTCAGATAGTTTATTATTTTTATTCACATTTTCGTTTATCTGAAAAAAATAAAAAAAGCGTTTTCTCAGTTCCAACAGGAAATTTTGGAGATATTTATGCTGGTTATATTGCTTATAAAATGGGCTTGCCTATAGCTAAATTAATTATTGCAACAAATGAAAATGATCTTTTATATAAATTTTTAAGAAATGGAATTTACAAACCTTCTAAAGTAAAATTTAGTATTTCTCCAAGCATGGATATACAAGTCGCGAGTAATTTTGAAAGATTAATTTCCTCTTACTATAACAATAATTCAAAAAAAATATCAGAATTAATGGAACAACTTGTTAAGAAAGGTTTTTATAAGATCGATAAAAATATTTTAAAGAATATTAAAAATATTTTTTATTCTAAATCAATAAACGCTGTAAATACTAAAAAAACTATTAAGTTAGTTTATGAATATAATAATAAAATATTAGATCCTCATTCCTCTGTTGGATTAAAAGCTTTAGAAGACTATTATCTAAATCATAGCAAAAAAGCAGAAAATTTATTTTGTTTAGAAACAGCCCATCCTGCAAAATTTGGCGAAACTATTTATAAGATATTAAGAAAGTACCCCAAGATTCCTACCGCAATCAGTAAAAATCTTAAAAAAAGAGAATTTTATAAGGTACTTCCTAATAATTTAAATAAAATTAAAAATTATATAAGAGTTAATCGTTTGAATTAGCGGCATCTCTTGCAAGAATATCTACTTTATTATTATATTCGTTAATGGAGTGAGCTTTTACCCAGTTCCATGTAATTTCTTTTTTACTAATTAAGTTGTCTAATTTTATCCAAAGATCTTTATTTTTTACATCTTTTTTATTGGCGTTTTTCCAATTATTTAATTTCCAATTATTAATCCATTTTTCAATACCTTCTTTGACGTATTTAGAGTCAGTATAGATTTTTATTTTTTTATCTTGTTTAATTTTTAATAGAGCGTTTATAGCTGCAGTTAATTCCATTCTATTGTTTGTAGATTGTTTTTCAGACCCAAATATAATCTCTTCTTTATCATCTTTAATAATTACTGCTGCCCAGCCTCCCTTGCCAGGATTGCCTAGACAGGAACCATCAGTATAAATTACAATCTCATTCATTAAATAAAATATTCATTAAAATTTTTAATAGTGGAATGAAATTCAATTTTCTTTAAATACTCAAAAGGATCTTTAATTTTAACGTCTGCTTTATTATCAGTATGATAAAAATCATACAATCTTGTTAAAAAAAATCTCATAGCCGCACCCATAGATAAAATAGGTAAATATTTTTTTTCATCGTCGCCCAAAGCTCTTATTGATGAGTATCCATCTATAAGATTTCTGGCCTTTGTCATGTTGAAGGTAGAATTATTGTCAAAACATATAGAGTTTATGCAAATTGCTATTTCATAAGCAAAGAAATCATTGCACGCAAAATAAAAATCTATAATTCCAGAAACTTTATTATTTGTAAAAAATATATTATCCGGAAATAAATCAGCATGAATAATACCCTCCGGTAAATTTTTAGGCCATTCATCTTCTAGAAAATTTAAATATTTTTTTGTTTTCTTAATAATGGATTCGTCTAAATCGTTTTTTTGTTTAATTGTTTTTTCAAAAATATTCTTCCAACTTTGAATCGATAAATTATTTTTTCTATAAATATTAAATGTTTTAGTTATCTCATGTAATTGAGCTGTTATTTTTCCTATTTCAAAACAGTCATCATTTGTTATCTTATTTTTAGATTGTCCATTTAAAAAAGTTACTAAAGCAGCATTTTTATTTTTAATTTTATTAATCTTTTCGCCATTTTTATTTGCAATAGGCTTTGGACAAGGAAATTTATTTTCAGATAGGTTTGAAAGTAATTTTATAAAAAATGGTAAATCATTTTCATCAACTCTTTTTTCATAAATGGTTAGAATGAAATCTTGGTTTAATGTTTTAATAAGATAATTTGTATTTTCTACGCCCTCAGTAATTCCTTTATGATCTTTAAAGTTACTAATATTGTATTGCTCTAAAAATTGTTTAACTTCTTGATGTTCTAATTTAGTATAAACAGCCATTATTTAATAAGCATTGTAGGTAGTTTAAAAGAAACTTTTTCAACGGAAGTAATAACTTCTTCAAGTTTAATATTAGTAATACTTTTAATTTCTTTGATCAAATTCTCAACTAAAATTTCAGGAGCCGAAGCTCCCGAGGTAATCCCTATATTTTTGGAATTTTTAATTTTATTAACCGGTAGTTCCTGAGTAGAGTGCATTAAGATGCTTTCTTTACAACCAAATTTTTTTGCAACTTCTACTAATCTTTGGGAGTTAGATGAACTTCTGCTGCCAACAACTAGAAATAAATCACATTTTTTTGCAATTTGTTTAACAGCTTCTTGGCGATTAGTTGTTGCATAACAAATATCACTTTTGATCGGTTCTTTAATTGAGGGATATTTTTCTTTTAGTAAAGATATAATTTCTAAAGTGTCATCGACTGAAAGAGTAGTTTGCGTAATATATGCAAATTTATTATTTTTAATTTTTGGCGAATAATTTTCTATATCATCTTTATTTTCAATTAGGGTAATATAGTTATTATCTATCTGCCCCATTGTTCCAATTACTTCTGGATGATTTTTATGACCAATAAAAATAATATTAAATTCCTGCTTTGCTAGCATTTCAGCTTCTTTGTGAACTTTTGTTACCAAAGGGCATGTTGCATCTATGTAAATAATATTATTTAATTTTGCTTCATTGATTACTTCTTTAGGCACACCGTGTGCTGAAAAAATCACAGGTCTAGATTTATCTTTAATTTCAGAAAGCTCCTCAACAAATATGGCGCCTTGTGATCTTAAATTTTCTACTACAAACTTATTGTGAACTATCTCGTGTCTTACATAAACTGGCGCACCAAATTTATTAAGAGTTTTTTTTACAATTTCAACAGCTCTATCTACACCTGCACAAAATCCTCTTGGACTTGCTAGAAATACGTTTACAATTTTTTGTTCCATTAAAATATTAAATTTTGAATTTAGTATTATATGAGTATGCTTTATAGAGACCAAACCAATAAATATAAATAGTATCCATTAATTCGAGTCTAATTAAAGTCAGCTTTTGTTCATTGAAATAACTTAAGATACAATTTATGCTATAAAATTATGCAAGAAAAAATTAATAAAAATAAAAATCCAATAAAAATTCATTTAGAAAAAGGTAAAGATTATTACTGGTGCGCCTGTGGACTTTCTAAAGATGGTATTTTTTGTGACGGTTCTCATAAGGCAACAAGACTCGTGCCTATGAAATTTTCAGTTCAGGAGGATAAATCTTATTTTTTATGTGGGTGCAAAAAGACTAATAAAAAACCTTTTTGTGATGGATCTCACTCTAAAAGTTAAGAAGTTTTAGTATCTTTTAAGTTAACAAAAATTTTTTCTAGGTTTTTTTGATTAATAGATTTCATTTTTTCATCATTAGGAGAATTTGATATAATTTTTTTTACTGCTTCCAGAGCAATTTTATTGGATATATTTTGGATATCCTTGATTGCTTTAATCTTCATTTGATCTAATTTTTGTTCCAATGATTTTTTTTTATGAATAATTAATTGTTCAAATTTATTTTCTGATTCTTTAATAAAAATTTCAGTTTCATTTTTTTCACTATTTATAATTTTATTACTTTCTGTACGGGCTTCTTCTAATTTTGTCTTATATTTTTTTAGTAATTGTTCGCTTTCAATTTTTAAATTTTTTGCATTGTCTATCTCTGATTTAATTTCATTAATTTTATTATCTAATAAATTGTTAATTATCTGAGGAATTTTTTTATAGATTATTATTAGGCAGAAAATCACAAACGATACAGCTACCCAAAAAGTTGCATCAAACATATTGAGATTTTTTTTCTTTATTTGATATTTCCAAAATAACAGCGTTGAGATTGCTGCTATTTGGGGAAGTTCCAGTTATTTTCTCTATTAATTCTTTAGAGAAATCACCAGCTATATTTTGAATATTTTCTAATGTTTGTTTTTTAAAATTATTTATCTCTTGTTCAGCCTTAAGAGTTTCTACATTTAGAACATTTTCAAATTCTTTTCTTTTAGAAGAAATTTTATCATTAAAATCATTTTTTAATTTTATAGAAATCTTTTTAGCTTCGTTTTTTGCCTCAGCAATAATTACATTATATTCATTTTCTAATTTTTGAATTTGATTTTTATAAAGGTCAGCCTCTTCCAATAGTGATTTAATATAATTTGTTCTTGAGTCTATCAACGCAAATAGTTTAGGACCGAAGAACTTTTGAATTAAAAAATATAGTATTATGAAAATTATAGTTAACCAAAAGATTTGCGATAACCAAAACTCAGGGTTCAGTTGAGGCATACCTTCTTTGGCAAGTGCTATTTTATTAAAAAACAGCAAATAAATTATAATAGCTAAACTTTTGTTCTTCATTACTTAAGAATTATTAAATTAATTAATTTTAATAATTAAAATGCAAAAAGTATTAAAAGAGCAATAACTAAAGCAAATAAACCAATAGCTTCTGTAAGCGCAAATCCCAATAATAAAGTAGGAAATTGTTTTTGAGCTGCTGAAGGATTTCTTATAGCTGCCGATAAATAGTTACCAAATATTGTTCCCATACCGACACCAACTCCAGCCAAAGCTATTGCTGCTAATCCAGCTCCTATCATTTTTGCTGCTGCTAGTTCCATTTTTTTCTCCTTTTTTGTTAGTTGTTAATTTTTAGTGATGCATATTTAAAGCATCATTTAAATAAATACACGATAAAACTGCAAAAACATAAGCTTGTAAGAAAGCTACCAACATTTCTAGTGCTGTTAAAGCAACAGAAAAGCTTAAAGGCAACCATCCTCCAACAATACCTAAACTTACAACAAAACCGCCAAAAACTTTAAGCATTGTATGCCCTGCAAGCATGTTTGCAAACAAACGAACCGACAAACTTACAGGTCTACTTAAAAAAGATATAATTTCAATTGCAACTATGATGGGAAATAAAAAGATAGGGACCCCTGAAGGAGCAAATATTTTTAAAAATCCAATACCATTTTTTGCAAATCCAATTATGGTTACTCCAAAAAATATTACAATTGCAAGAAAAAATGTAATGATTATCTGACTTGTAACAGTGAAGGCGTATGGCAATAGACCAATCATATTTAAAGTTAAAATAAATAAAAATATAGTTAAGATAAATGGAAAGTATGGTCTAGCGGTTGGACCGACAGTTTCGTTAATCATTTTAGAAATAAAATTAAAGACTAATTCATTGAGCAACTGGATCTTTCCAGGAACAATATTAACTCTTCTTGTTCCTGCAATAAAAAAAATAATTATTAAAATTGAACTAATCAGCATAAAAAGACTTGAATTTGTAAACGAAAGATCAATTCCATTGATAGATAGGGATGGTCCTATTCTGTGAACTTCAAATTGATGCATTGGATTAGTTGCCATAAATTTAGCCTTTATTAATCATTTTTGCAGATCGCACAACATTAAATATTCCAGCGGCAATACCAACTATAAATAGAATTATTATAAAAATTGGCTTAGTTCCTAACCATTTGTCTAGGTAATAACCAATAAAAGTTGCGACAAAAACTGCCGCAACAAGTTCCGTACTAATTCTAAATGCTAACCCTAGTATATTGTTATTATTTTTAGATAAATTAATCTTATTTTTATTTTTAGTTAATTCGATTTTTTTTTTAAGATCGTCAAATTCTGACATTGATCTTTAAGCTACCATTTCTTCGGCTTTTTCAAGATCAACAGCAACTAATTGACTTACGCCTCTCTCAGCCATTGTAACTCCATATAATCTATTCATTCTAGACATTGTTAAAGCATGGTGAGTGATAACTATAAATTTTGTTTCTGTAATTTTTGTTAACTCTTCAATTAATGAACAAAATCTTGTTACGTTTGCATCATCAAGTGGAGCATCTACCTCATCAAGAATACAAATAGGAGCAGGATTAATTAAGAATACGGCAAATATTAAAGCCATAGCGGTCAAAGCCTGTTCGCCACCTGAAAGCAAAGTAATTGATTGTAATTTCTTTCCTGGGGGACTTACCAAAAGCTCTAAACCAGCTTCTAAAGGGTCGTCAGATTCTATTAGTTCAAGTCTAGCATTTCCTCCTCCAAATAATTTTGTATACACATCATTAAATTTTCTTCCCACTTTATCATAAGCATCTATAAGTTTTTCACGTCCTTTTTGATTTAATTCATTAATACTAGATTTTAATTTTAAAATTCCAGCCAGAAGATCTTTTCTATCCTCCATCATTTTATTTATTTGATTTTCAAGATTTTTAGTTTCATCATCCGCTCTTAAATTTACGGCGCCCATATTATCTCTTTCATCTTTAAGATTTTTTAGTGAATTCTCGATTTTTTCAATACTAGTTTTTTCAATAGACAACTTATCTTCTTCATTTAAAAGATCATCTATTGAGCATTTAAAATCTTCTTTAACCTTATTTTCCAGCTCTGATATTTTCACTTTATGATTATCTATAAGCGTTTCAAAACGAACTTTTTTCTCACGACCAGTCAGAACCTTTTCATTAATATCTGTTAATACCTTATTAATTTCTGTGATTTTGTTTTCTGCAACCTCAATCTCTAAACTAATTTTTGTTCTAGCTTCTTCAGTATTTTTTATATTTTCCTGGTAAAAACCTTTTTGTTCCCCAATTTCACTAGGCTTTATCTGAATTTTTGCAATTTCTTTTTCTAAGTTTTTTAATCTAGATAAAAGACTTTCTGATTTTGTTTTTGAGTTTTGTTCTAAATTACGCCAGTTATCTATTTCAGTATCGATGCTCTTAATTCTTTCTTTTCTTTTAATAGAGTCATTTTTTATAGTTTCATACTTACTTAAAAATATTGCATATTTTTCTTGCAATTCTTTTAGTAAAAAAGTTTTTTTTGTGAATTCGTTTTTTGCATCTTCCTTATTAAAAGATGATAATTCTTGATTATCTTTTTTAATTAAATTGTATAAATCTTCGATATTTTTAGAACTTTCTTCAAAACTATTTAGAATATTTTTTAAATTTTGTTTAATTTTTTGCGATTCAATATTTTCAAAGTTATTTATAGTCTCATTTAATATTTTACACTGGCTATTACTAAAATTTTTAAAATAATTTAAATAATTATTAATAGCATTTTTAGTTTCAGTATTTCCAATATTTGCAAATATTTTTTCTGATAGAGTTTCTAGTGCTTTTTGTTCAAGATTTAATTCTTCTGAAATCTTTTTAAAATCATTATTAGTTTTATTTTCAATTTCATAATATGTTTTTTCAAATTCAAGAATTTCAGTTTTCTCTTCTGTTAATCGCTTAATATTAGAGTTGGCATTATTAATATTAATATTTTCGCTTTGCAGGTCATCGCTAGTGTTTTTTAGATCAATTCTCAGTTTTTCTGATTCTTCTTTGGTTCTTTGTTCTTGCTTAAATAAATCTTCATATTCTAAATTTAATCTTTGTAGTTTGCTCGTGATTTCTGCAAAGTCATTTCTTAGAGGTTTAATCCTTTTATTCTCAGTTTCTAATAGTTCGCTGCTATAATTTTTTTCAATTGTTACCGCGCTAATATCATCATCAATTTCATTTAGCCCTTCTAGGCTTTCTTTGAGTTCTTTATTAATCTCTTGAATTTTTAAATAAGAAAGCAATGCTTCATTTTTTTTTATATCATTTGATATTGTTTTGTATCTAGAAGCCTCTTCTGCCTGCTTTAATAAATTTTTTAACTGAAGCTCGATCTGCTTCATTATATCGTCTGCTTTTTTTAGGTTATTTTCAGCAGCACTCAATCTTAACTCTGCCTCATGTCTTCTCGCATGAAGTCCTCCAATGCCAGCGGCCTCTTCTAATATTGCTCTTCTGTCAGTAGGCTTTGCAGTAATTAAAGAACCTACCTTTCCCTGACTTACCATTGATGGGGAGTGAGCCCCGGTAGAAAGATCTGCAAATAATATTTGCACATCTCTTGCTCGAACTTCTTTTCCATTAATGTAGTAACTTGAGCCTTTGTCTTTTTCTATTCTCCTTTTAACTTCTATTTCCGGCGTGTCTCTAAATTGAGGAATATTTTCATTATTTTCTAAAAGAATGTTTACCTCGGCGATATTTTTAGAAGGACGATTTGATGTTCCAGAGAATATTACATCCTCCATTCCGCTACCCCTAAGGCTTTTTGCAGAAGTTTCTCCCATACACCATCTTAAAGCCTCAACAATATTTGATTTTCCACAACCATTTGGGCCAACAATCCCAGTAAGACCATCCTCAATTAACAAATGAGTTCTATCAGCAAAAGATTTGAAACCAACAATATCTAATTTTTTAAATTTCATTTTAATATTCTTGATATTTCTTTTGATAAATTTTCAAAAGTAGGGTTTCCTTCAAATTTTTTCTCATTAATAATAATAGTAGGAGTGGAGTTGATAGAATATTTCTTTTGACCATTAATTCTATCATTTAAAATTTTTTCTTCCAACTTTTCGTCCTTTAAGCAGTTTAATAGCTTTTCATTAGATAAATTAAATTTATTAGCTATTAAAAATAATTTTTTATTAATTTCTTCTATTTTGTCTCCCGCTGACCAGCTATTTTGATTTTTATAAATCTCATCAATTAGCAAGATACTTGATTCTTTTGATGAGCATCTAACAATTTTTGATGCATTTAATGCAGCAATATCAAGCGGAAAATCATTAAAAGTAATTTTTATTAAATCTTTACTTGCATATTCTTTTATTAATTTTGGATAGATATTCTTATGGAAGTTAGCGCAATGGGGGCATGTAAATGAACTATAAATTTTAATTTCAATTTTTGCGTTTTTATTTCCAATAAATATTTCTTCATTATTTTGTCCATAAGATAATGAACTGAATAATATAAAAGTAATTAGGATTAAGATTCTTTTTAAGTAATTACCTATTACAATCATAATAATTTTATTTATTTAATTTTAAAAAGATTTCTTTTAGATTTTTACTTTTAATTTCATTTATTTTTTTTAAAATATTTTCACTTAGTACAATTTTCTTCTTTTTTACTTCAAAAGAAGAGTTTTTAGAAATAACTTGTATTTTATTAATAGCGTTAAATCCAAGATAACTATTAATTTTTTCAATGATTTGATCTCTAGAATATTCAATTTCTATCATTATATTTTTGTTAACATTGATTGAGAGAATATTTTCATTATTAATTTTTTTTATTTTGATAGGCGTGACTTCTTTAAACATTTTTTCACCAACTATATTTTTCCAGTTTTTAATTATTTCAAAATATACAAAGCCGTCTTTTTTTAGTATTTTTTTAGCATTTTCTGGTAATAAACTCTGCAAAGGTCTTAAACCTTGAGTAAATAACTTATTTGAAGATTTATCCATCACCATGAAAAATGTTTTATCAAATAAAATTCTTGCTTGGTACGATAATCATCAAAGGGATCTGCCATGGCGGAGATATCGTGGTTTTAAGGATAGAATTTATAAAGTTTTAGTTAGTGAATTTATGCTTCAGCAAACTCAAGTTAAAACGGTGATTCCTTTTTTTAATAAGTTTATAAAAGTGTTTCCAAATTTAAAAAAATTATCAAAAGCAAATTTAGAAAAAGTCTATAAACTTTGGCAAGGACTTGGATATTATTCTCGAGCAAAAAATTTACTTAATACTGCAAAAATAGTTCAATCAGAATATGAAGGAATACTTCCCGCCGATTATGAAATTTTGAAGAGTTTTCCTGGAATAGGTGAATATACGGCATCAGCTATTATGGCTATTGCATTTGATGAAGATTTTATAGGCATAGATGGAAATGTTGAAAGATTTGTAGCTAGATTATTTGGTTATAAAAATAATAAAAAAAATTTCAAAAAAATTATTTTCTTAAAATTAAAAGAAATAAAACCAAAAAAGAATTTTTCTCAATTTGCACAGGCGTTAATGGAGATAGGGGCTTTAGTATGCGCTCCGC
>RGRP01000180.1 GCA_010021145.1 Candidatus Fonsibacter lacus | reverse complement strand
TAAAATTTTTCCATTTTTTATCTTTCCTTCTTTATTAATAATCGAAACGTTATCATTTACTTTAATAGTGCCTCTTTGAATTCTACCAACTCCAATAACACCCACATAACTAGAATAATCTAAAGCGCTCACTTGCAATCTAAAAGGTCCTTCAAGATCCACTTTTGGATGTGGAACGTTATCAACGATACATTGAAATAAAACACTCATATTGTGTTCAGCTTTTTTAGGTTCCTTTGCTGCCCAACCTTGAATGGCTGATGTATAAACAATTGGAAAATCTAACTGTTCAGAAGTTGCGCCCAATTTATCAAATAAATCAAAAGTTTGATCTAGTGCCCAATCAGGTCTTGCTCCATCTCTATCCACTTTATTAATTACAACGATTGGACGAAGTCCAAGTTTTAAAGCTTTTGATGTTACAAATCTTGTTTGTGGCATAGGTCCATCCACTGCATCTACAAGAAGAAGAACAGAATCGACCATAGAAAGACCGCGCTCCACTTCACCACCAAAGTCAGCGTGACCAGGAGTATCAATGATATTTATTTGATAACCATTCCAAGTAAGAGAAGTGTTTTTTGCAAGAATAGTAATGCCTCTTTCCTTTTCAATTTCATTAGAATCCATCACACGCTCTTGTGCCATCTCAGATGCTTTGAGTGTCCCAGAATCCCTTAATAATTTATCTAAGAGTGTTGTTTTGCCGTGATCGACGTGTGCAATAATTGCAATGTTACGAATTTTTTTAATATCTGTCGCCATGAAGAGTGTCTATCTAAACTAGAATTGTATTTATTCAACTAAAATGTGGTTATTTTAATCGTCGTCAGAAAAATAAATTCTTTGATTTAGTTGTTTTCTAGAGTTCTCAAATTTTTTTCTATGTTTGATACTTTGATTATGGGTTCTTTTTCTCCACAATCTAAAAGAACTGGCGCTTAAATTTTTTCTCATAATTTTTATAACATCAGATTCAGATTTTCCTGTTTTTTCTTTAATATCTTCAAATGTAATTCGATCTGCCCAAGCAGCCCAAATAATCCAAGAAATAGAATTTTTATCTTGAGGTTCTGGATTAGCCGTTCTTGTGATAGGTCGCAGACCCTTTTTCATTTATTTGTGTGATTTTAAATAGCTAATCATAGTATTTGAATCACTCACATCAAATTTACCATCTTCATCCGCAAACATTTTTTCAATTATTTTATTTTTTACGTAAATTGAATATCTTTTCGAACGTTGGCCCATTCCAGAAGCCGATCGATCAGAGATCATGTTCATAGCTTTTGTGAATTCTAAATTAGCATCTGGTAACATTTTTACTTTTTTAAGATCTAAATTTTTAGCCCAAGCTTTCATTACAAATGGATCATTAGCACTTAAACAATAAACTTCATCAATACCTAATTTTTTTAATTCATCATAATTTAATTCATAACCTGGTAGATGATAATCATTACAGGTTGGTGTGAAAGCGCCTGGAAGAGCAAATAAAACAATATTTTTATTTTTAA
>RGRP01000179.1 GCA_010021145.1 Candidatus Fonsibacter lacus | reverse complement strand
TAGGAATAGTAACTCTAGTCTGTTTTTTTTGATCTGTTCATTTTCGTCATTAACTTTTATGACAGATCGATTTAAAAATTTACTTAAAGATCAAAAAATCAGGCCTGATGTTATCGAGTCTGTTTTGTATAACAGCAGATCTGACGATTATTTTTCATTATTTACTAAAATTAAAAATTTAAACAAAGTATTAAAAAGTAATGACGGACAAAATGTTATTGCAGTTTATAAAAGATGTACAAATATTTTAGAGCAATCTAAAAAAGATCTTAAACAAGAATTGTTTGGAGACCCAGATACTGTTTTGTTTCAACACAATGAAGAGAATTTTTTATTAGAAAAGATAAATGAAATTAGAGAACATTATACAACTCCTGCACGATTAAGAACTGTAGAACAAACGATGAGTTTGTTAGCTGGGACAAAAGGTTTTGTTGATAAGTTTTTTGATAACGTAAAAGTTAATGACGAAAATGAACAGATCAAAAAAAACAGACTAGAGTTACTATTCCTATTATGTAAAACTTTTGATAGTTTTGCTGACTTTTCAAAATTTGAGGTTTAAAAATGCCAAAGTGGGTTTATCAGTTTAATAGTTCAAATTGTGAAGGAACTGTTTCGCAAAAACCTCTACTAGGTGGAAAAGGTGCTAACCTTGCCGAAATGGGCAAATTAGGTCTGCCGGTTCCTCCAGGATTTACGATTACCACAGAAGTTTGCACTGAGTTTTATAAGAATAATCAAAAATATCCAGACGATCTTAAGATTCAAGTAGAAGACGCTATAAGAAATATTGAAAAAATTTTGGGAAAAAATTTTGGAGATGTTAATAATCCTCTATTAGTATCAGTTAGATCAGGCGCAAGAGTATCGATGCCTGGAATGATGGATACAGTTCTAAATTTAGGATTGAATGACAAAACTGTTTTAGGATTAATTAAAAAAACTAATAATGAAACATTTGCTTATGATAGCTACAGACGCTTTATTCAAATGTACAGCAATGTTGTTTTAGAAGTTGATCATCACAATTTTGAGGATTTGCTTGATAATTATAAACTAACAAAAGGTGTATTGTCAGATACAGATCTTAAGGCTGATGACTGGAAAACAATTGTTGGTAACTATAAAGATATTGTAAAAAAACATACAAAAAAAGATTTTCCCCAAGACTCCCATGAGCAATTATGGGGAGCTATAAGCGCTGTATTTAAATCTTGGCAAAATCAAAGAGCAAAAACTTACAGAAGATTAAATAATATTCCTGAAGAATGGGGAACAGCAGTCAACATTCAATCCATGGTATTTGGTA
Source organism: Candidatus Fonsibacter lacus (assembly GCA_010021145.1). Lineage (GTDB taxonomy): Bacteria > Pseudomonadota > Alphaproteobacteria > Pelagibacterales > Pelagibacteraceae > Fontibacterium > Fontibacterium lacus. Next base: position 229 of record RGRP01000179.1, on the reverse strand, counting down.
ATATGGGTAATGATTGTGCAACAGGAGTTGCGTTTACTAGAAACCCATCAACAGGAGAAAATAGTTTTTACGGAGAATACTTAATTAATGCTCAAGGAGAAGATGTAGTAGCGGGTATTCGAACACCAAGAAATATTACTAAAAAAGCAAGACTTGAGTCATCCTCAGAAGATTTATCATTAGAAGAGACAATGCCAGACGCATTTGCTGAACTTACTAAGATTTATAA
>RGRP01000178.1 GCA_010021145.1 Candidatus Fonsibacter lacus | reverse complement strand
CCAATTAAATCAAAGTTTTTAAATTTACTAGATGGGCTTTCTAAAGTGTCATCTAGAATAGCATCAATGGAATTACTTTTTAAAGTTTCATAAATCTTACGTGCCTTATCTAAAGGAGCGCTATCTGATTTATTGTTGAGTGGAATAACAGCAATATCGAAAGGAGATATAACAAATGGCCACTTCATGACTCCATCGATACATTTAGCTTCAATTACAGCTGCAACTAATCTTGAAACCCCAATTCCGTAAGACCCCATCTCAACATTAATATTTTTACCTTCTTTATTAAGAACATTTGCTTTCATGGGTTGTGAATATTTATTTCCAAAATAAAAAATATGACCCACTTCAATTCCTTTAGTAGCTAATTGGTTTGCTTTTGAAACTTTTTCATTAAATTCTTTATCAGAATGTTTTTCATCAGTTGCGCTATATGGAGTTGAAAATGCTGAAATCATTTTGTTAATTGAAGCTTCAGAATTATCAAAACTGTTAACATCAATATTTAATAAAGACTTATCTAAATAAACTTGGCTTTCGCCTGTATCTGCTAAAATAATAAATTCATGAGAGGCATCTCCACCAATTGGACCTGAGCTTGCGCGTAGGGGTAATGCTTTTAACTCTAATCTAGTAAATGTTCTAAGGTATGCATAAAACATTTTATTATAAGATTTAATTGCATCTTCTTTGGTAAGATCGAAGGAATAAGAATCTTTCATTAAAAATTCTCTGCAACGCATCACACCAAATCTTGGTCTAATCTCGTCTCTAAACTTCCACTGAATGTGATAAAGAATTAAAGGTAATGATTTATAAGATTTAACATTGTCTCTAAAAATTTCTGTAATAAGCTCTTCATTCGTTGGCCCATATAATAGCTCACGGTCGCTCCGGTCCTTAATTCTAAGCATTTCCTGACCGTAATCATTATATCGACCACTTTCCTTCCAAATATCTGCAGATTGGATCGTTGGCATTAACATTTCTTGAGCGCCTACATTGTCCTGCTCTTCTCGAACTACTTGTTCTATTTTTTTTAAAACTTTATGACCCAATGGCAGCCATGAATAAATGCCAGCAGCACTTTGTCTAATCATTCCGGCTTTAAGCATTAATTGATGTGATTTTAATTTAGCATCAGCTGAAACCTCTCTAAGAACTGGAAAAAATAACTTTGAAATCAACATTAAAATAATAATTTTCTAATATAAAATAAATCTAATTTGTCCAAGGCAAAGATTAAAGAAAAAATAATTGTTGTTATAAGTGTGGTTATTAAAATCTTTTTTTTCATTTTAGATTCAACTGGCGCTCCAGGATCTGTACCCTTTTGAAAGTTTGGAGAATCAATTTGATTAGTAACTCCAAATGGCAGCACCATGAATAGGATAATCATCCATAAATTTACATAAATAATAATCCCGCCCGTGATCGACATAAATTAAAGTCTTACTAAATTAATATTTACTAAGGGTTTTTTTCCAGATTTATCGTTAATTAATTTTCGACAATTACCTTTTAACGTATCGATTAAATTTTTTTCTTGTTTTGAA
>RGRP01000177.1 GCA_010021145.1 Candidatus Fonsibacter lacus | reverse complement strand
AATCTATTGTAAAACCTTATAATTTAAGTGGAGATCAAAAAAATCAAGCAAAGAAAGTTGCGCAAGCTTTATATGATACTTTAGTAAATACAGATGGAAGTTTAATCGAGATTAATCCATTGATTCTTACAACAGAAGATCAAATTAAGTGTTTAGATGCAAAAATAAGTTTTGATGATAATGCACTTTTTAGACATCCAGAAATTAAAGAACTAAGAGATCTTAATGAAGAAGATCCAATGGAAATTGAAGCAAGCAAATATGAATTAGCTTATATTAAATTGGATGGAAAAATTGGTTGCATGGTTAATGGCGCAGGTCTTGCAATGGCAACTATGGACATCATAAAACTTTATGGTTCAGAGCCAGCAAACTTCTTAGATGTAGGGGGTGGAGCTACAAAAGAAAAAGTATCCGCAGCATTTAAAATAATTTTATCAGACAAAAATGTTGAAGGAATCTTAATAAATATTTTTGGTGGAATTATGCGTTGCGATATTATTGCACAAGGAGTTATTGAGGCCGCAAAAGAAGTTGATCTTAAAGTTCCTCTTGTTGTTAGATTAGCAGGAACAAAAGTAGATGAAGGTAAGGAAATTTTAAAAAAATCTGGTTTAACAATTATTTCTGCTGACAATTTATCAGATGCAGCTAAAAAAATTGTGGAGGCAACATCTTAATATGTCTGTTTTAGTAAATAAAAAAACAAAAGTTATTTGTCAGGGATTTACGGGAAAACATGGAACTTTTCACTCTGAACAGGCCCTTGCTTATGGAACAAATTTAGTCGGGGGGATTACTCCAAAAAAAGGCGGACAAAAACATTTAGGTCTTCCAGTTTTTAATACAGTTGCTGAAGCAGTAGACAAAGTAAAACCAGACGCAACTATGATTTACGTTCCAGCTCCTTATGCAGCTGCAGCTATTATTGAGGCCTTAGATAGCCAAATTCCTTTAATTGTTTGTATTACAGAGGGCATTCCTGTTTTAGACATGGTTAAAGTGAAGGAGAAATTAAATAAATCTAAAAGTAGATTAATTGGACCGAACTGCCCAGGAATTATTACGCCTGACGAATGTAAAATTGGAATAATGCCGGGACATATTCATAAAAAGGGATCCGTTGGAATTGTATCAAGATCAGGAACATTAACCTATGAAGCTGTTGCTCAAACTACAGCATTAGGATTGGGTCAATCGACATGTATTGGAATTGGCGGAGACCCGATCAATGGAACTAACTTTATCGATTGTTTAGATTTATTTTTAAAAGACGATGAAACCAAATCGATTATTATGATTGGAGAAATCGGTGGAAGCGCTGAAGAAGAAGGCGCTGAATTTATTAAATCTTCAAAAATTAAAAAACCAGTTGTTGGATTTATTGCAGGAGTAACAGCGCCTCCAGGAAGAAGAATGGGTCATGCAGGAGCTATTATTTCTGGTGGAAAAGGACTTGCCAAAGACAAAATAGAAACAATGAAATCTTGCGGTATTACAGTTGCAAATTCTCCAGCAGATATTGGCAAAACTTTATTTGACAAACTTAAGACTTAATAA
>RGRP01000176.1 GCA_010021145.1 Candidatus Fonsibacter lacus | reverse complement strand
GCAACTAAACTTAAATGATTGTCATAAATAATATCGATTAGATTTATAAATCGATATTGTTCATTGATTAGCTCATCTGTGAAATTTGGAATATTTTCAATAAAGAAAATTTTGGTAATTTTACAAATCTCTATGTAATCTTCTGACCCATAAGTCTGAAAACATAAGTCTTTAAAATCAAACTTTGCAATGCCTGAGACATAATTATCAATAATTAATTTTCTCCCCTTTATTTCTATCTCTTTAGTTGCAAATTGTTTGCCACTTAAAACTGCAAATAATACTTGATTGAAGTTCTTCTTAGTTTGCGGGTCTTTAACAATAAAAAATCTATTTTGTTTATTTAAGTAAAGTTCACGGTAATCTTTTCCTGAATTTAATGAGTAAACAAGAGTATTATCTTTAATGTTTTCAATGTAGGGAAGAAATTGATCGCGTTGAAGTCCACCTAGATACAAATCATCAGGTTTAACGTTAGAAGTCGTGATTATGAAAATATTATTAGTGAAAAATTGCTCTAATAATTTTCCAAGGATCATTGCATCTGCAATGTTAGTGATTTGAAACTCATCAAAGAAAATAATATCGAAGTCTTTTTTAAAAGTTTTAACGATTTTAGGTAAGGGATTTTTCTCATTTTTTAACTTGTGAAGCTTATTGTGAATATCCACCATAAACTTATTAAAATGGGTTTTTAGTACTCTTGGGTGATTTAAATATTCTAAAAAGAAATTGATAATCATGGTTTTACCTGCACCCACATCGCCATAAAGATAAAATCCTTTAGGTTTTTTACTTGAGAAAATACTTGTGACAGACTTTAAAAAGGACGGCTTTAATTGCTCCGTCAAAGTGTCTAAGGTTTTGATTAAATCTTCCTGATTAATGTTTTTCTGAAGGCTGTTTTTCTTAGTATATTTTTTAAATGCCTCAGTAATATTTAAGTGGTACATTAGCTTAGTTATTAAAGGATTTTAAATTTTTCACAAATGCATAGATCGTATAATAAAATTCATATAATTGCAGACTCAAGTCCAAACGCGCAGGCTGCAAAAAGATCGATTACTAAAAAATATAAAAATTACCCAATTAATGATTCGGATGTATTCATTGTACTAGGCGGTGATGGTTTTATGCTTGCCTCACTTAAAAAATATCAAAAATACAAAATTCCTTTCTATGGAATGAACAAAGGGAATCGTGGGTTTTTATTAAATAAATTTGATGAGAAAGATTTATTAAACAAAATTAATAAAGCAGATACTGCAGAACTTCATCCGCTTGAAATGTATGCAAGAAATAAAAATGGAAAAATAAAAACTGCCATTGCTATTAATGAAGTCTCTGTTTTTAGAGAGACACGTCAGGCAGCAAAACTTGAAATTAAAATTGATAATAAAATTAGAATGAAAGAGATTGTTTGCGATGGTACACTTGTTGCAACGCCTGCGGGTAGTACTGCTTATAATTTATCAGCACGAGGTCCTGTATTAGATTTAGAATCTAATCTATTGGCTCTTACACCGATTTCACCCTTTAAGCCGAGAGGATGGCGTGGTGCTACTATTAATAGTAATTCAAAAGTATCTT
>RGRP01000175.1 GCA_010021145.1 Candidatus Fonsibacter lacus | reverse complement strand
GCCATCACAGGTCACCGTTGAAATCGCGGCGGTATTGGTACCGCAGGTCGGCCAGTTGACGGCGCAACGCCCGGTTTTCCTCGGCCACAGCCTCGGTGTATTCCAGCAATTCGCGGATCCGGTCGCCCCGCATGATGAGCTCGGCCCGCAGGACGACCATTTCGCCTTGCAGGTCTTTGACTTCGGCGGCCGCCTTGTCGACGGATTCGGACGCTTTCATGATTTCCAAGTGCAGTTGCCGTATCACTGCGTCGCTCGGTTCGGTCATTTCTGGGTTCCTTTCATTAGTCGGGATTTGATGAATGGCATGTCGGTGGGCCGCCAGACGTAGGTTTCGGCGCCGCCAAGTTCCAAGACGTCAAGCCAGTTGCGTTGCGCTTCGGAGACTCGTCCGACAGCGCTTTTCAGTTCGGCAAAGATGACGCCGCGGGTCGGGTGGGCAAGCACGAGGTCGGGGAATCCGACGTGGCCTTGGGTGGGTGTCCGCCAGCGGCCAGCGGCGTTTTGGGCTGGCAGTTGGTGGTTCACTTTCCAGCCGGTCATGGTCGCTAATTCGACGACGGCCTGTTGGAATGCTCGTTCGCTGATTTTGAATGCGTAGCCGGGGTCGGTCATGGCAAAGTCTCCATCGGTTGCAATTGGTTGGCCGACAGGACGTAGCAGTCTTGCGCGCGGCGGTATTCGGCGTGGTCGACAACGTACCCAAGGGACGCCCAGCCGATGAGCTCTACGGTGTTGTAGGCGACAACGATGGCTTTGATGTAGACCTGCGACGGGGGTCGCATGTCCTCGGTGGTGCCTCGTATCCACAGGTCTTTGATGCCGCTCGACGTTTTGACTTCGTACGGGTCGACGTCGCGGATCGCAGGGTCGTAATTTCCGCCCATACGGCCCGTCCACGGTAAGCCTGTCCATTCTGCGACGGCCGCTTCACCAAGTACGCCAATCATCTCAATCTGTTGCATTTGGTTTGCCGACATTGGGGTGCGGTTGTGGTTTTGGCGGCGTTGTTTCATGGCGTTGTCGCGTCGACGAATCGCTTCGCCGCGAACGTCAATCATTTGGGCGTCGGACAGGCGAACGATGACGGGGCTAGAAAGCGTCATTTTCGGGTGCCTGTCGCAGTTTGTCGATTTCGATGGACGCTTGCCGTTTCGTCAGGCTGGTGGGGTCGCCGTTGTAGCGGAGCGCCCGCAACATTTTGACTTGGGCTGGGGTGGCGGCGGCGTCACCGTTGCCGGTCGGGGCGGGCTGGCCGCCCATCCGTTCCACTTTCTGCATTTCTTCCCGGCTGGGGCGTTTCCCTGCGGCGTAGATCCAATTAGCCAATGCTCGGCCGATGGCGCTGGTTTCGGCGTTCTCGACGTGGCTGGTGGCGTTGACGCCACGGTCGGATCGTTCCTCGTAGGCATGGCCGACAGCGACGGGCAGGGTGTCGGCATGGTTGCGGTACACGGCCGCATGGAACAGCACCGCATGATCGTCCATGCGAACAATTTCGGTATGAATTCGGCCGTCGGGATGCGCCGCCCAGAACAGGGCCAGCCGTTCCTCGACGGTGGCGTAGGTGGACAAATCGAAAGGCATAGTC
>RGRP01000174.1 GCA_010021145.1 Candidatus Fonsibacter lacus | reverse complement strand
ACTGCGGATGAAGCGTTAGTTATTGTACCGCCGATTAAAACAACCCTAGAATATTCACTTCAGTTTATCAACGATGATGAACTCGTTGAAGTGACTCCAAAATCCATTCGCATAAGAAAAAAATTCTTACTAGAACACGAGCGTAAAAGGGCACAAAAGTCATAATAAATAATGCTTTCGGTAATTAAGTATAAAGATTTAGGCGGAGCTGATCATGGCTGGTTAAAAGCAAAACATCATTTTAGTTTTGCATCTTATTTTAATCCTAAAAGAATGGGTTTTGGCGCTATTCGAGTTATCAATGATGATATTATAAAAGCTAAAAAAGGTTTTGACCCACATCAACATAACGATATGGAAATTATTACTTATGTTAGATCAGGGGCAATCACTCATACAGACAACCAAGGCAATAAAGGTAGAACTGAAGCGGGAGATATTCAAGTTATGAGTGCAGGTTCAGGAGTTATTCACTCTGAGTATAATTTAGAAGATAAAGAAACAAATATTTACCAGATCTGGATTATTCCTAATAAAATTGGAGTTAAACCTAGGTGGGAGGCAAAACAATTTCCAAAACAACCCGTTAAGAATAAACTTAATCTTTTAGTTTCTGGATTTGGAAAGAATTATAAAGAGGGAACATTAGGAATTTATCAAGACGCTTACATCTATGGAGGAAAAATTAATAAGAATGATCGGATTACTTACAACATAAAATACCAGGCTTATTTATTATGTTCTTATGGAAATATTACTTTAAATGATAAAATATTAGAAAAAGGCGATGCTGCTGAAATTTTAGATATTAATGAATTTAAAATTAAAGCTAATGAGGACTCAGAAGTTTTAGTAATTGATGCGCCAAATATTAATTAATATAATTTTAAGCAGTTTTTAGAAATATTACACCAAGAATTATTAAAGAAACACCAATCCATCTTAAAAGAATTGATGGATCATTAAAGAACAAAACTCCAATTATAAAAGTTCCAGCAGCACCAATTCCAGTCCATACGGCATAAGCTGTTCCGATAGATATACCTTTTAAAGACAACCATAGCAGTATTCCACTTACTGCCATTGAGATAACGGAAATGATTGGTCCTAAAAATTTAAAAGAAGGAAGAGCTGCTAATTTTAGACCAAGTGGCCAACCAATCTCAAAAAAACCTGCTGCAATAAGATAAATCCAATGAATTGAATTCACTTAAATTTTAATCTTAAATTAAGCTGCTTTTTTCTTTGCCGCTTTAGGTAATTTTCCACCAGCCGCTATACATTCGTCCATAGTTTTGTATGGAGTAAAATCTTTTAATTTTTTATAAGATTTTGAGTCTGCGCTGTAACAAATTCCAGATTTAGCTGATTTTTTAATTTCAGCATTCTGAGCAAATGCTAAGTTTTGGCTGAACAGTATTACTGTAAGCATGACTATAAGTTTTTTCATATGCGTGGTTATTAGTGATATTCAAATGATTATTCAACTTTTTTCCTTATAGTTAAACTTGTAATATAGAATTAATGGCTTAAATATTTGCCTTTAAGCAAGGAGAGGTGGCCGAGATGGCTGAAGGCGGCGGTTTGCTAAACCGTTATACGATTGAAAAGTCGTATCG
>RGRP01000173.1 GCA_010021145.1 Candidatus Fonsibacter lacus | reverse complement strand
TGCCGCTTGTCACACGAATGTAAGTGGGGGTGCGGTAAAAATTGGTCCTCCAATGTGGGGTATTGTTGGCAAAAAATCTGCTTCACATCCTGAGTTCAAATACTCATCTGCCCTTGCTGCTCATGGAAAAGCTTGGACAGTAGAAGAATTAAATGCATTTTTATATAAGCCCGCAGATTATATTAAAGGAACTAAAATGGCTTTTGCAGGTATTGCAAAAGATGATGAGAGAGCAAGTCTAATTGCATATTTAAGTACGCTTAAATAGTTTTCTTTATATTCTCTTTAAAAAAAAATAAATTATCATCTAATGAGATTTTCTTATTTAAATCCACTTTTAAATCCTAAATCATTAAGAATGTTGTTTCTCGGCTTTACAGCCGGTCTTCCTATTCTTTTAATTTTTTCTACATTATCTGTTTGGTTGTTTAAGGCTGGCGTAAATAGAGCGACCATAACTTTATTTAGTTGGGTGGGCTTTGCATACTCTTTTAAATTTATTTGGACGCCTGTGGTTGATAATTTAAAATTACCAATATTTGGAAAGCTAGGACATAGAAGAAGCTGGCTGCTGTTATCTCAATTAATGATAATCCTATCATTGATTTTTATTTCTTTCACAGATCCAAAAACTTCTCTGATCCTTACAGCAATAGGAGCTATATTTATTGCATTCTCAAGTGCAACTCAAGATATCGTACTAGATGCATTTAGAATTGAGTCTGTCTCAAAAAATTTACAAGGAGCTCTATCTTCGATGTACTTAACGGGTTACCGTATAGCTATGATTGTTGCTGGTGCAGGAAGCTTATGGATTGCATCATTCTTAGGAACAGAAATTTATAGTCAAAAAGTTTGGCAACAGGTTTATCAAATAATGGCTTTGCTAATGTTGGTTGGAGTACTAGCTGTTTTTTATTCTTCTGAACCTAAAATAAAAAGAAATATTGAAATTAAATCTAATCAAAAAATTAAATTCTTTATTACTTTTCTATTTGCTCTGGCTGGATTTATTTTAAGCTATATATATTTTAAAGATTTATTTAATAGCAAAGATCCTATTATTAGTTTTTTAAATGAATTAATTAAAATTATTTTTTGTTTCTTAATATTCTCTTTAATTATATTTTTATTAATCAAAATAAAATTTATTAACAAAGAATCTGCAAAAAATGCATACGCAAAACCCGTAATAGATTTCTTAAAAAGATATGGATCAAAAGCAACCTCCATTCTACTTCTAATAGGTTTATATAGGATTTCAGATGTAGTCTTGGGTGTAATGGCTAATGTTTTTTATATAGAGAAAGGTTTTTCAGTTTCAGAAATAGCTACCTATTCAAAATTCTTTGGTACGATAGCTACTATTGTCGGTGGCGTTATTGGTGGCCTTGCTTCAGTTCATTTAGGAGTAATGAGATCATTATTTATTGGCGCATTAATTTCAGCTTTAAGTAATCTATTATTTGCATGGTTAGCTATTATCACTGCAGATGTTAAAATTTTAGCTTTTGTAATTACAGCAGATAATATTGCTAGTGGTTTTGCAGGTGCTACATTTATAGTTTATCTATCAGCTCTAACCTCAATAAAATTTACTGCAACTCAATATGCACTTTT
>RGRP01000172.1 GCA_010021145.1 Candidatus Fonsibacter lacus | reverse complement strand
TGCAGGCGCCATTCCTATAATAAATTTGCTGACATTTGATTTAGTAATTTTTTTATTAAAATTAAAAACTTCATTTTTAATTTTAAAAGCAACTTCAAGCTCAGCTCCTATTAGGTTTTTTTGAAAAGGCATTTTGCCATTATTTTTATATGTGCTTTCTTCATATAAATAAGAAAAGAAAGGTTTTTTAGCTTTTAATTTCTTCCACATACTTTTATTTGTCGCCCCAGCTTTAAAACCGATAGGATTCCATAACAGCTCCATTTCAGCATGCCTACAAACTTGTGCAGCGATATTAGGATTGTTGATTAAAGATTTTGAGATTTTTGGTAAAAATTTTCCCTTAAATCTGGCTTCGGCTATTTTATCTCCTAAAATTTTAATTTTATTACTCAACATAATTACCTTTGTTTAAGAACCACAGGGCTTTGCGGTCCCATTAAATAATCAGGTAGCGCTGTAGAAATTTTTGGGAAGTAAGTAATAATTCCAAGAAATATAACTAAGATTGTCATCCAAGGTAGAGCGCCTTTTAATACTTCAACAATAGTCATCCCGGTAATTCCACTGGTCACAAATAAATTAAGTCCTACAGGAGGAGTCACCATTCCAATCTCCATATTTACGACCATAATAATTCCAAGATGAATTGGATCAATTCCAAGCTTAATTGCTATTGGAAAAAATATTGGAGTTAAAATTAATAAAATTGCTGTAGGCTCCATAAAGTCACCAGCAATAATTAAAATAATATTTACGATAATTAAAAACATTATAGGTGAAAGACCAGAGCTTAATATTTGTTCAGAAATCATTTGTGGTATTCTTTCAGTTGTCAAAACGTGAGCAAATAAAATAGCATTTGCAATGATAAACATTAACATCACCGTTGTTTTGGAGGCATCAACAAAAACGTGTGGCAAATCTTTAATAGTGATATCTTTATATACAAATATAGAAACTAGCACGGCATAAATAGCTGCAACAGCAGCAGCCTCTGTTGGAGTAAAAACTCCTCCATAGATTCCACCCATAATAATTACTAAAAGAAGAAAACCAGGAATAGCATCTTTTGCACTAACAACTATTTCTTTGAAATTTGCTTTTTGAGATGCAGGCAGACCAGTTTTTCTTGCGTAAATATAAATGGCTGTCATCATAATAATTGCAAGTAGCAAACCTGGGACAATTCCAGCTAAAAATATTCTACCAACAGATTGTTCTGTGACTGCGCAGTAAACAACCATCACAATAGATGGAGGAATTAAAATTCCAAGTGTTCCAGCATTACATAAGATTCCTGCTGCAAATTTTTTAGGATAGCCGGCATTAACCATTCCTGCGATCATAATTGTTCCAACGGCAACAACTGTTGCAGGAGATGATCCAGAAACTGCTGCAAAAAAAGTGCAAGCAAGAACAGAAGCAATTGCAAGACCACCTCTGATATGTCCAACACATGCTACAGCAAATCTAATTAATCTTTTTGCAACACCACCAGTTGACATTAAAGTTCCACCTAAAATAAAGAATGGAATAGCCATTAAGGTGTAATGTTCTGATGTTTCAAATAATTTTAATGAAAGAGATGCTAGTGAATCATTTCCAAATAAGAATATG
>RGRP01000171.1 GCA_010021145.1 Candidatus Fonsibacter lacus | reverse complement strand
CCACCTCCACCCGCGACGACAAGGTATTCCACCTGCGTCACGCCCGTGGGCGCAGTCCAGTTACCGGATGCGGTGAAGATTTTGTATTCGGTGTAACCCGCTGCGCCGACCACTTGGCCGAGCAGCAGACTCATAATGCCGCTCATGGCTTAACTCACGTTGCCGCTAACGACGCAGACCGTGCTACTGATGAAAAGAACTGTCGCTACACCTCGCGTGGCAAGAGTCATGGTCGCCTTGTCAGAGTCCGTACCTGCGATGTACGCAGTCGTGATCGAGCAGGTCAGCGTGACGTTGCCGGTTGTGTTGTTAAAAATCGAGACCACATCGCCTTCGGCAAAGGTCGCATCGGGAATGACGATGCTGCCACCCGTGCTGACTTGCACATACTTGCCGACATCGCCCACAGCGAGCGTGTAGCTGCTCGTCTTGGTGCCGACCGCAGGGATGTTGCGATAGCCAACCTTGTTCGTGCCGTCAGCGGTGCAACTGTTGAGGTTGCCCGAGGTCGGGGTACCGAGTACCGGCGTCACCAGAGTTGGCGAGGTCGCAAACACGAGCGATCCGCTGCCGGTCTCGTCCGTCACCGCTGCCGCAAGGTTTGCGCTCGATGGCGTACCCAACCAGGTCGCCACGCCCGTGCCAAACGAGGTAATGCCTGTACCGCCGTTAGCGACAGGCAGGGTGCCTGTGACGCCCGTAGACAGCGGCAAGCCTGTGCAGCTTGTCAGAGTTCCCGACGACGGGGTTCCAAGAACGCCCCCGTTAACAACCAACGCGCCTGCCGTTCCGACGTTAGTGCCGAGCGCAACAATTACGCCCGTTCCGGTCGTTGTGGTGCTAGGCGCTACACCTGCACCGCCACCAATGACAAGCGCGTTTGCCGCAAGCACGGCAGAGGATGCAATCGTGGTGCTGCCTGAGAAGTACGGAACGCCACCAGAAGTTCCGGTCGTAATCCCTGTGCCGCCATTGCCAACAGGCAAAGTTCCTGTCACTTGGGTCGTCAGATCAACGCCCGTCAAAGCGCCGCCCAGCGTCAGGTTGCCCGAAGTCGTTACCGTTCCCGTCAGCGTGATGCCGTTGACCGTGCCCGTGCCACCGACTGAGGTGACCGTGCCGCTACCGCCACCGCCCGTCGCGGCAATCGTAATCGTGCCGCTGCCGTTCGTAATGCTGATGCCGGAACCTGCCGTCAGCGTGGACTTTGCAAGCGTGTTGCCCGTTGAGTTACCGATCAGAAGTTGTCCGTCAGTGTAGGTCGTCTGGCCGGTGCCGCCATTTGCGACCGCTACCGTGCCGGTGACGTTTGCGGCGTTACCCGTAATGTTTCCCGACACGTCGGAGCCTGGCACCGTCGCACTCGCCGTCATGGCGCTCGTGCCGTTGCCTTTAACGTATCCCGTTAAAGTCGCTGCGCCCGTGCCGCCATTGGCGACAGTAATCGGCGTGCCAAGATAACCCGTGATCTGAGCAACGGTCAGTTTGTAGTTAGAACCGCTGCGGGCAATAACAGTTTCGTCAGTTCCTTGTGCTGGTGCGCCTGACGCTAATGCGCTTATCTTGGTATCAGCCATGATTTACTCCAATACGATCTTGCTGCTGTCTTCTAGCAGCACA
>RGRP01000018.1 GCA_010021145.1 Candidatus Fonsibacter lacus | reverse complement strand
CAAGCTCAAAAAAACATTCATTTCCATTATGACCTTGGAAATAAATTTTATTCTTTATGGTTAGACTCAACTATGACCTATTCTTCTGGAATTTTTTTAAAAGAAACTGATAATTTATCAACTTCTCAAAATAATAAATATGACAATATTATCCAAAATTTAGATATCCAATCTTCAGACAATGTTCTTGAGGTTGGTTCAGGTTGGGGTGGTTTTATAAAAAGAAATTATGAAAAAACAAAATCACAAATAGAAGGTTTAACAATTAGTGCACAACAATTTTCTTATGTTGAAGAGTTAATAAAAAAAAATAATTTAAATAATAATTCCAAAATTATATTTAAAGATTATAGAAAATTAAATTCTATTAATTTTTATGACAAAATTGTTTCTATAGAAATGTTTGAGGCCGTTGGAAAAAAATATTGGAATATTTATTTTAAAACTTTAAATCAAGTACTTAAAAAAAATGGAAAAGCTTGCTTTCAAATAATAACTATTAATGATGATGAATATTTAAATTACATAAATCAAGTTGATTTTATACAAAAATATATTTTCCCTGGAGGAGTCCTTCCCTCAAAAAATATTTTGTACAAATTATTTAAAGATAATAATTTTGAAATATATAAAGAAAAATCTTTTGGAAAAGACTATGCAAAAACATTAAGGATTTGGAAAGAAAATTTTAACAAGTCATGGGATAATATTTCAAAAATTGGTTTTGACGAAAAATTTAAAAATTTATGGAATTATTATTTAAGTTATTGCGAAACGGGATTTGACACAAAACATACTGATGTTACACAGTTTTATTTAAGAAAAGTTAACTAAATTTTCTAATTTAAATTCTTTAATTGATAGTTCCATTCTCCTTTAAGAGAAAAATCCATTGAAACCCATTGCAATGTATTGTCAGTAAAACCTATCTTAACATCAACTCCTTCTCCTTTAACATTAAAAAACTGAACAATTTGTTTTTTATTATTAATCAATTTTTCTTCCTTATTTAAAAAAGTTATTTTTGTTTCAGTGGATCTACAGCTTTGTCCTAATACAAAATTATTATTAATTAAAACGTCATGATTCCACCATGTTCCTAATGAAAAATCTTTTTTAGAGGAATACTTAAAAAATTTACCTTCTGTAGTTCCGTCAAAATTATATTCTCCGCTCTTTGACATTGTAATATTGCAATAATCTTTATCGTTTCCATCTTTTGTTGTTGATTTAAATTCGATTAATTTATGATCTTTATAAATTTCTTTTCCTAATGAATGATATTTATAAATAGAAACTCCTAATAATTTTATGTCAAAATACACATCTGTTGAAACTTCCTTAAAACCATTCTTATTAGAAAAAGTAACTTTGTGATAACCAACTTTTTCATTATTTCTATAAATATCAAATTCAATTTTATTTAAATTTTTGTTATGATCTATGTGTGCATTTAAATTTAATGAATAAAAAATTATGAATATAAAAACTAAAAAAAAACGAAACATAAAATTAACGAAGTATCTGACTTAAAAAAAGCTTTGTTCTTTCATTCTCAGGATTCTCAAAAAAATCTTTAGTTTTTTTAGTTTCAATAATTTTCCCTTCATCCATAAAAATAATTCTATCTGCAACAGTTTTAGCAAAACCCATTTCATGCGAAACAACAACCATTGTCATACCAGCTTTTGCTAGATCGGTCATAATTTCTAAAACCTCTTTTATCATTTCAGCATCTAACGCCGAAGTAGGTTCATCAAATAACATAATTTTTGGCTGCATACATAATGCTCTTGCAATTGCTGCTCGTTGTTGTTGCCCGCCTGATAATTGTCCTGGATATTTATTTGCTTGTTCTGATATTCTAACTTTTTTTAAATATTCCATAGCAATTTCTTCGCTCTTTTTTTTTGGAATCTTTTTGACCCATGCAGGTGCAAGTGCGCAATTATCTAAAATTGTTAAGTGAGGAAATAAATTAAATTGTTGGAAAACCATTCCAACATCTCCGCGTATTTTATCAATATTTTTTAGTGTATTGTCTAGTTCAATACCCTCTACAATTATGCTGCCTTCTTGATGCTGCTCAAGACCATTAATGCATCGTATTAAAGTTGATTTTCCAGAACCGGATGGTCCGCAGATAATTATTTTTTCTCCTTTATTGACGTACAAATTAATATCTTTTAGAACATGAAATTTTCCATACCATTTATTAACATTCTTAAATTCTATAATGTTTTCGCTCATTAATGCTTCTCTGTGCTAAATTTTTTCTCTAAGCTTTGAGTATATCTACTTAATAAATATGAAAAAAACCAAAAAATTATTCCCACAAAAATGTACCCCTCAACTGCCATGCCAAGCCAATATGAGTTAGACTTTGCTAAATTCACCATTCCCAAAAGTTCAAGCAACCCAACCAATATAATTAATGGGGTATCCTTGAATAATGCAATAAAAGTATTGGTAAGACCTGGTATAACAGTCTTAATAGCTTGGGGGAGTATAATTAAAAAATTCATTTTCCAATAACTCATACCTAGCGATTTTGCAGCTTCATACTGACCTTTTGGTAAAGATTGCAGACCACCTCTAATTACCTCAGCTACATATGCAGATTCAAATATACCCAAACCAATTGCAACCCTTAATAATTTATCAACATTTGTATTAGCTGGAAGAAGCAATGGAAACATAATAGCAGCTGCAAAAAGAACTGTAATTAAAGGTATTCCTCTCCAAAATTCTACGAAAGCAATACAAAAATATTTAATGACGGGTAATTCAGATCTTTTTCCTAAGGCTAACAAAACTCCTAAAGGAAATGCAAAGATAATACCAAAAAAAGTTAACATAAAAGTTAATGAAAGTCCTCCCCAAACTCTTGTTTCAACATTCTCTAAACCAAATCCTCCATGAATTAGAATAAATCCTATCATTGGAAAAATAAAAATTAAAAAAAATAAAATATATGGTTTAATTTTTGGTTTTACAAAAAAAGCACTCAAGACTGTTAAAATTAAAATTGCAAAAGCTAAATTAACTCTCCAAAGTTCTTTGTCAGGATAAAATCCATAAATAAATTTTTCAAACCAAACACTGATAAAAACCCAACATGCTCCACCTGCTTTGCAATCAGCTTTTGTTTTTCCAAAATAAGTAGCTTTTATAATTGCCCAGTCTATGAATGAAGGAATTATTGATAAAATAATAAACAAAACAAATAATGAAATTATAGAATTGTACCAATTTGAAAACAAATTTACTTTTAGCCAATTTTTTATATTTTCTTTATTCATTTTACCTTTCGACTAAAGCGATTTTTTTATTATACCAATTTAAAATAATTGAGATAAACAAACTAATTGTTAGATATGTCATCATTACAATAAATATAATTTCAATCGCTTTTCCTGTTTGTGACAAAGCGGTTCCTGCAAATGCTCCGGTTAAATCTGGATATCCTATTGCTGCTGCTAATGAAGAATTTTTTGTTAGATTTAAATACTGATTAGTGGTTGGAGGAATAATAACTCTTAAGGCTTGAGGAATGACAATCAAATTCAATGACTGCGAATTATTAAGCCCTAAAGATTTAGCAGCCTCCTTTTGGCCCTTATTAATTGCCAAAATACCAGCTCTAACATTTTCTGCTATAAATGCTGAGGTATATAAAGAAAGAGAAAATACTAATGCCAAAAATTCTGGTATTAATTTAATTCCTCCCAAATAATTAAAAATACCAAAATTTTTTACTAATTTTGGATACTCAATATTAATTTTCACTCCACCAATAAAAGAAAAAATTATAGGAAATAATATAATTAATAATAATGATATCTTAAAAACAGGAATAACTTTTGCATGCTCATAAAACATTTTATTTGCATAATATTTAATTAATAAAATCGTAAGTAGAGAAAAAATAATTCCGTAAAATATATACTGAGAATTAGTAAAAATAAATTTCGGTATATAAAAACCCTGTAAATTTATAATTAGAAAATTAAAAATTATAAAACTTTTTTCTGTGCTTGGTAATGATCTTAAAACTGTAAAATACCAAAAGAAAATCTGCAAAATTAATGGTAAATTTCTAAATAATTCAACATATATTAATGACAATCTATTAATAATCCAATTTGAAGAAAGTCTAGAAATTCCAATAATAAATCCAAGTATAGTTGCAAAAAATATTCCAAAAAATGCTACTAATAAAGTATTTAACAATCCAACAAGATACGCCCTTCCGTAGCTTGATGACCCATCGTAATCAATTAAACTAAATTGAATATCAAAACCAGAATTGGTTCCTAAAAAATCAAAACCAGAACTCATGTTTCTGGCTTTCATATTTATTTGTGCATTATTTGCAAAATAGTAAATAATAAAAAAGAAAAATAGAAGTAATAAAATTTGCGGGATTAAATTAGATAGCTGTAAATTTTTTTTAAGATTAGTTTTAAATTCAGAATTTAAAAACATATGTTTAACTTAAAAAAAAAGGGCCGATATTAAATCGGCCCTTTTGTAAATTTTAAGAAACTATCTTACTGGAGGTGCGTATAAAATACCACCTTTTGTCCACAATTGATTTAATCCTCTTCCTAAACCAACTGGAGTTTTTGGACCAACATTAGCTTCATAACTTTCTCCATAATTACCAACTTGCTTAATTATGTTGTAGCTCCACTCATTACTTAAACTAAGATTTTTACCAGTTTCACCTTCAAGTCCTAATAATCTTTTGATTGCAGGATTGTCAGTAGATTTTAAAGTATCAACATTAGCTTTTGTAACACCTAGCTCTTCAGCTTCGATCATTACGTTTAAAGCCCATCTTGTAATGTTTGCCCAGTTTTCATCATTACCTCTTACAACAGGTCCTAATGGCTCTTTAGAAATTGTTTCTGGCAAAATTATGTGATCAGCTGGATTTTTAGTTTTTGTTCTATTTGCAGCTAACCCTGATTTGTCAGTAGTATAAACATCACAACGTCCAGAGTCATAAGCAGCAACTGCTTCATCTGACTTCGTAAAAGCTACTGGCTCATACTTAAGTTTATTTGCTTTAAAATAATCTCTTAAGTTTAGTTCTGTTGTAGTTCCCGTTTCTACACAAACTTTTACGTTATTAAGTTTTTTTGCAGAGTTTATGTTAGCAGCTTTTCTCACCATGAAACCTTGTCCATCGTAAAAATTTGTTCCGATAAAATCTAAAGCAAGTCCACCATCTCTAGATAATGTCCAAGTTGTATTTCTTGCAAGAACATCAATATCTCCTGCTTTAAGAACTTCAAATCTGTCTTTAGCACTTAGAGGAGTATATTTAACTTTGTTAGCATCTCCAAGTACAGCTGCAGCTACAGCTCTACAAAAATCAACATCAATACCAGACCATTTTCCTGATGCATCTGCATTAGAAAATCCTGGAACGCCTTGAGAGACTCCGCAATTAAGCGATCCACGTTTTATTACGTTTTCTCGTGTTTGATTTGCATTAGCATTAAAAGTTGTAAACAAAAAAGTCACAACAAAAGCTAAAACTGCAAATGAATTTAATCTAATTTTTTTCATTTTTTTTAAAAGTTAAGTTTAAGTTCTGGATTTATACTTAAATAAAAAATTACTTAAAAGAGTATTATTGTTATAATCAATCAACAGTTGTATCGATAAATTTTCTAATTATAACTTTTCGAGCTTTTCGATCTTTTTTCAATTTATATTCAAACTGCATGGCTTCTTTTTTTGAAAGCATTTTTCTTTTATAAATTAAAATCCACTTTCTTCCCCTAGTAAATTTAGCTCCTTTGCCACTGTTATGAAAACGAAGCCTTTTTTTTAAGTTTTTTGTCCAGCCAACGTATGTGGTAATTTTTTTATTATTTAAATTTGCAATCATATAAACATAAAATTTTTCTAACACTTATAAAAAATTTTTCTGTTTACATTAAATTTAGTATTATTCAATAAAGCTTTTATAAACGTTGTCATTAGAGGTAGCTCGGTAACTGTAAAATCTTTAACAATTTTTTTTCCAATTTCAAAAATTAAATCAGCGCCTTCAACAGTTTCATTCGGCATCTTCTTTAATTTGGCATTCTTATATGTCATTCCCATTCCAATAAATTTACCCATTTTTGAATTTCTGCCTCCCGTACAACTAACATACAAATCCCCTACACCTGCTAAATCCATTACCGTCGAATTTTTGCCACCTATTTTTTTTATAAAATGACACATTTCTATTATTGACTGATTAAATAAAGTTGCGGCAGTATTAAGATTTTTATTATCATTTTCATTTTTTAAATTAATTCCAATTGATGTACCAACAATCATTGCATAAATATTTTTAATACCGCCACATGCTGCAACACCAATTACATCATTAGAGCATTTAATTTTATAATAAGATGTAGTTAATAATTTTGATAATTTTTTAACTACAGAAATTTTTTTGTTAGCAAAAATAACGTTGGTTAAAACTTTATTAGATAAATTTGATGCCAAACATGGTCCGGCTGCAACTGAAATTTTTAAATTTTTAATTCCATTTTTTAACAAAATATTTTTAACTGTATCAGAATAGACTTCGTAACGATTTTTTTTATTAACATGTAATCCTTTTGTTAAAATTAAAATTTGTTGGTTATTTTTAATTTTTATTAATTGTTCAGATGCCCAATTAATTCCCTTTGAACTAACGCCTATAACTATTAGATCTGCGTCTTTTAACAAATCATTAAAACTATCAAATTTATAAATTTTTACATTATCTGGAATTTTAGATTTTAATACTGGATGAGTATTTTTATTGGATTTAATAATATCTATAAAATTATCTTCCAAATGAGTTCCTACTATTGAAACTTTATGATTATTGTCACTGCATGGAAAAGCGAAAGCAGTGCTCATTGAGCCTGCTCCTAAAATTAAAATTTTAGCCATAAATTATAAAATTGGCGCGCCCTAAAGGATTCGAACCTCTGACCCTCGGTTTAGAAAACCGATGCTCTATCCAGCTGAGCTAAGGGCGCAACTAAATTTAAAGTAGTTTTAACAATTATTTTTTTTTAATCAATTTGTTAATGATTTAAGCTTTCATTAAAGCGATAGAAGTATCTAACATCCGATTTGAAAAACCCCATTCGTTATCATACCATGCCAGTACTTTAACTAGCTTGCCATCACTAGATACTCTTGTTTGAGTTGAGTCAAAAATACAAGAATATGGATTATGGTTAAAATCTATAGATACTAATTGCTCAGTATTGAACTGAATAATATTTAGATAATTAGTTTTTGCTGCTGCTTTTATAATTTCATTAATATCTTTTACTGATGTTTTTTTCTTGGAAATGAAAGTTAGATCAACTAAAGAAACATTATTAGTTGGAACCCGTACAGATAATCCATCTAATTTGCCTTCTAATTCAGGTATAACTAATCCAATAGAAGTTGCAGCCCCAGTCTTAGTTGGAATCATAGATAATGCGGCAGCTCGTGCTCTTCGTAAATCATTATGATAGGCATCATTTAATACTTGATCGTTAGTATAAGCATGAATTGTATTCATAATGCCTGACTCAATTCCTAAACTGTCATTTAATACTTTTGCGATAGGAGCTAAACAGTTGGTAGTGCAAGAAGCATTGGATACAATTGTGTGATTTTTTTTTAATATTTTATGATTAACTCCATAAACAATTGTTGCGTCAGCTTCTTTTCCTGTTCCAGGTGAATATCCTGGACCAGAAATTAGGACTTTTTTTGCTCCAGCATTGATATGCAATTGAGCCTCATCTCTAGAATTATAACGACCCGTGCACTCTAAAACTAAATCTACTTGTAAATTTTTCCATGATGGTAAATTTTTTGGATCTTTTTTATTTAAAACTTCAATTTTATCTTTGTTAATAAAAATAAAATTTTCTTTTGAGGATACATCTTCGTTGAATTTTCCATGTGTAGAGTCATATTTTAATAAATGCGCATTATCTTGTGCATTGCCTGAACCATTAATTGCAACAATTTCTAAATCATGTTTTTTTTTATTTTCGTAATGAGCTCTTAAAATTGTCCTTCCAATTCTACCAAAACCATTAATGGCAACTTTAATTGTCATAGTTAATTAATACCTAAAGATTTTAGTTTTCTATGTAAAGCACTTCTTTCCATTCCAATATAATCAGCTGTTTTAGAGACATTTCCATTATGTCTATTAAGTTGAATTTCAAGATAGTTTTTTTCAAATTTTTCTCTAGCTTCTTTTAAAGGAAATTGAAATGCATCTTCACTGTTACTTTCTTTCACTGATGAAATTTTTAAAGATTCAGATAAAATTTTATCAACTTCCTCATTTTTACCTGAAGCTAATATAACAACTCTTTCAATTAAATTTCTTAGTTCTCTTACATTTCCAGGCCAATCATAATCGTAAAAAACTGTATTTTTTGAATTTATAACAATTGGTTTTAAACCGTTACTATCAGAAATTTTTTTAACGAAATACTCTATTAAAAAGGGGATATCTTCTTTCACATTTTTTAAATAAGGAGTTTCAATTGGAATGACATTTATTCTATGAAATAAGTCTTCTCTAAAATTACCATTCTCAATCTCCTGCTTTAAATTTTTACTGCTTGAACAAATAACTCTTATATTTACACTAATTTCATCAACACCATTTACTCTGTGAAATTTTTGATCTGACAAGACTCTTAAAATTTTGCCTTGTGTTTGTAATGGCACATCAGAAACATTATCAATTAATAAAGTTCCATTATTAGATTTTTCAAATATTCCTGACACAATTTTATCTTTATTTTCTAAACCAAATAGTTCAAAATCAAAATGATTGGGATCTAAAATAGCTCCATTAACTACTTTAAATGAATTTTCCGATCTAAATGATTTTTCATGAATAAGCCTGCTTACCAATTCTTTTCCGGAACCGGCCGGTCCAGAGATTAAAATTCGACTATCAGTTTTTGAAAATTTATCTATAGCGTTTCTTAATTTTACTAGTGTCGATGAATTTCCAACTAATTCATTTGACAAATAAAGATTTTTTTTTAAAGACTTGTTTTCTTTTTTTAAAGATGAAGTTTCAATCGCTCTATTAACAAAATTCAATAATCTATCTTTATTAAAGGGCTTTTCTAAAAATTCAAATGCACCAAGTTTTATTGAGTCAACTGCAATTTTAATATTTGCATGGCCGGATATCATAATAACAGGAACATCTGTATCTACTGATTTAATAAATTTTAATACATCGATGCCATCCCTATTTTTTTCATCTAATAAAACATCTAATATGACCAAATCTGGCAATTTTTTTTTAATTTCTGATAGTGCCTTTTCAACAGTATCAGCTTCACGAACAAAAAAATTGTTGTCTTTTAAGATTTCATGTACTGCAAATCTAATATCTTTTTCATCGTCAATTAGTAAAATTTCACTTTTCATTAATTAATCTTAATACTTAATTTAATTTTAGCTCCATTGCTTTTTTCTATAAAATTTAAATCACCACCATGTTGATGTAAAATTTTAGAAACAATTGACAATCCAAGTCCTGAGCCATGTTGTTTTGTTGTTGTCAAAGGTGAAATTAAATCTTTTGGCGTAGTTTTAAAACCAACACCATTATCTTCAATTGTAATGTAAATAAAATCATTATTATTTTCTACGAAAATATTTATTATTCCCTGTAAATTTTTATCTAATTCTTGTTTTTCATGAATAGATTCTAGAGAATTTTTAATAATATTTATTAAAACTCTTGAAATTTGATTTAGATCAAATTCAAAGATATCTTTCGTGCTGTTATAGTTTAAATCAAAAATTATTTTATTTTCAGATAACTTGTATAAATTGATACTATCTTGTATTAATTTTTTTAAATTGTTAGACTTTTTAATAGGATTTGGCATTCTTGCAAAATCTGAAAACTCATTTGCTAACTTTCCTATATCCTCTACCTGCCTTGATATAATATTTAAATAATTTTCAAAATCAGCCTTATCAATGTTAATTTGTTTTGAATACCTATCTTTAATTCTCTCTAATGAAAGTGTAATTGGAGTTAAGGGATTCTTAATTTCATGCGCGAGTTTTTTTGCTACCATTTCCCAAGCTTGATATCTTTCTGATAAAGCAATTTTATTTTTTTGAGCCTGAATCTCTTGTGTCATTATATTAAACGTTTGATATAATTTTTTAAAATCATCATCTTCTTTTTCATCTTTTAATTTTACATCAAGATTTCCAGTAGAAACCTCTTTTGCTGCAAATATTAATTTGATAATCGGTTTTGAAATTTTATTAGCAATGTTAATTGCATATATTCCAGATAACAAAATTAATGAGCTAACAATCACAATGTAAACTAATGCAAAACTAATCTGAAGACCAAGACTATTAGATTTTAATTTATAATAAAATGTAGATGCCTCACCAGTTTTTTTTAAAAAATTAACTGTTTCTGGGTCAACATATCTAATGGTGTATAAAAAAATATTATCAGGGGTGTTTAATTTTACTAAAGCATTTGTTTGATTTTTATTTGCATCAGAAATTAGTATAGTTTGTCCATTTTGAGCCATATCTAAAAAAGTTTTTAATGGTGAGATAAAATTACTTTTATTAGTAAATGAGGTAGAAAACAGAAGTAAACCATCTTTATTAATTAAATAAGATTCTTCAATTTTTCTAAATCTAGATTGTTGATCAAAATAATTTTGAAATAGAGGTTTATTTTCATTATATAAATTAAAATTACGATTTAAATCATTTGCCATTGCTAATATTTCACCTTTTATAGAATTTTGATTTTCCTCAAGATAATTTCTTGCAACCTCAACTGAATTATTTACTACATCATTAACTTTTTTATCAAACCACTTTTCAATACCAAGGTTAAAAAGCATTAGAGAAAATACTGCTACAAAAATAGATGGGACCGCTGTTACAAAAATAAAATATTTTATAAAATTTAGATTTGTTCTTACACCTGTAATTTCTTTAGATTTATATAAAAAAACTACAAGCTTTCTAATAATTAAAAAAAATAATAAACAAATAATGAATATGTTTATGATTAATATAAACTGAATATTATTTTCATTTAATTGAACAAAACTGCTTCCAGAAAATGTATAAAGTGTAAAAATTCCAAAAATGATTGAAAGAAAAGTACTAATGTATAAAAGTAAATTTGAACTTAATATTTTTTTAATCATTTTTTATGAATTATTGCGCTATAATTTTAGCTGCTGGCAAAGGTCATAGATATTCAAAAAATATACCAAAACAATATACAGTATTTGATAATGAATTAATAATAAATTACTCTCTTAAAATATTTTCTGAATTAAAACCAATTAAAAAGATAATTTTAGTAATTAATAAGCCCCAGTTTAAAAAATTTAAAGATCAAGTTTATAAAAATAAAAAAATCACAATAATTGAAGGGGGAAAGGAAAGAAAAGATTCAGTATTTCTTGCTCTTAAGAAATTAAAAACAAAAAATTATAAAAAAGTTTTAATACACGATGCAGCAAGACCATTTTTAAAAAAAAAATTAGTTAGCAAAATAATTAAATCTTCTATAAAAAATGATGCTGTAATTCCATACATACCAAACACTGACTCCATAGTTTTTAAAAACAAAATTTTAGATAGAAAAAAAGTACTTTCGATTCAAACACCTCAATGTTTTTCTTATAAAAAAATATTTTCTTTGCATAAAGAATATAAAAATAAAGAGTTTAACGATGAATCTTCATTATTTTTTTTAAAAAATTTTAAAGTTAAAAAAATACTTGGAGATCATAATAATATTAAAATTACTCTTAAAAATGATTTGAATAATAAAAAAGAAATGTTCTATGGAATTGGCTATGACATTCATAAATTAGAAAAAAAATATAAATTATATTTAGGAGGTATATATATACCATACCCAATGGGTACAGTTGGTCACTCCGACGGTGATCCTGTAATACATGCTTTAATAGATTCTCTTTTAGGATCTAAAAAATTAGGGGATATAGGAACTTTATTTCCAAATAATAAAAA
>RGRP01000170.1 GCA_010021145.1 Candidatus Fonsibacter lacus | reverse complement strand
CACTTAATCTAACACTATCGACTTTAAAATAAATTCCTTTTAAATTGTAATCTATATTTAACATAGAGAAACCTACAACCGAGCAATTTATCCCTTGATTTTTATTCGCCACAATTGGATTTTTAAGATAGACATTAAAATTATAAATCTTTTCGTTTGAACTTCTATTTTTGCTATTTATATATATATAATGACTTTTACTCATTCTCTTCTATTTCTAATATCATAATAAAATTTACAGCACTATCTATCCCACTCATAACATCCGCCATATCATCGCTCCCATATATATTAATATAATTTATTGATTGTTTATTTAATGTTAGTTCATTACCAATATAATAAGAAGGATTGAAAGTATCAAAACAGATTAAAGTAGGGAAAGAACCATCATTAGATATATAATAAGAACTATTAACACTTACACCATCAATTTTTAACATAATATTTAATTTGTTTGAATTTCCTGTTGGTTTGTGGTCGTGTATTAAATTAACTACTCGCATTCTTGCCCCACTACTTACATTTAGAGAGTTTAACTCAAAATAAAATTTAAAATTTTTAGCACCATTTAAGGTTTTGACGCAATTGACCTTACTATTAAGAACTACTATTTTTTTAGTCATTTATTATTATCTAATAAATGATTATAAAAAAAAATAATTATGCTTCAATTGATACACAATTGTCATCATCTATTTCTGTCTTTAATTCTTCATACATAGGAGTTCTTATTTCTAATTCTTCTACTTTCGAATAATCAATAGGTTCTACTAAACCTTTTTCTTCGTTTATCTGTCTTTCACAACATAACTCTATAAAATTTTCGGGCATCTTATTATCATACATATCTTTTGCTTCTTTGAGGTAGTATTTAAATTTTATGATGTCATTATCATCCCATATTTTAGGATAAATATATTCTTTATTAAACATTTGACTATTCATAATATTCTATTTAATATTAAATTAGAAAAAAAATTTATCTAAATAAATTTAAAGTAGTTGGTCTAATATCTAATGTATTTTTAGGTTTATTTTTGCTTCCTGTTGGTCTCCCTACTTTTCCTTTCTTTGTTGGTATAATTGCGAGTTCTGTGTTTGCTTGTGAGGCAATTGAGGAATTTGTATCGCTTATTTTTCTCCGTCCTAAAATTATAGGTTCTTTATTTTTTATATCTTGTCTTTGTAAATTACTTTTTATAGGTAAATCAAAAGCGATATTTGTATAAAAGTCTATATTTTGTTGTTTTTTAGTAGGTTTAGGTGGTAATTTTATTAATGGTCTATCCATTATATCGCTTATATTTGTCGAAAGACCATATTTTTGTAGTGCTTTTTTATATTTTTTTTTATTTTGTGTTGCTTTATCTTCTAATAATAGAGGTTGGTTATAAAATAGAGCATTATTAACATCTTTCAATAATAATCTATTCTTTTTATTTATAGGTTTTCCTGTGTCAAGGTCGAGCATAATACTTCCACTATAATCTTTATATTCTTTATCCATTATATCAAACTCTAATCCGTTATCAAGACCTTTCAATAATAATTTATTCTTTTTATTTATAGGTTTCCCTGCGTCAAGGTCAAGCATAATACCATCAATATAATTTTTATATTCTTTATCCATTATATCAAACTCTAAT
>RGRP01000169.1 GCA_010021145.1 Candidatus Fonsibacter lacus | reverse complement strand
TGCTATTGTGCTTCTATTTTTTGCTCCCTTAGGTCTTCCGTTAGGATTTCCGCTTTCGCCTTTCTCCCATTTTGGTTGAATATCTTTATAACCAGCCATATCGTTGTAATTTCGTTGTTTATTTAAACCATTGATTATATATTTCAGTTGCTACCTGTGCAGTCATTACTGGAGGTACTGACATACCAATTAAATATTTTGGTTCAATTTTTTTAAAATTGTAATCAATTGGATATGTTCCACAAACTTGAAAATCATAATTTGAAAACCAACTTCTATCTATTGCTCTGAATTGTTTGCCTCCACTTGTAATTGTTGGAGCAATATCAGTGTCGTGCACTACATTATCAGTAAATCCAGATCCTTTGCCAAAATGTTTTATTTCGATTTGTTCAAGTGTTTTTTCAGTTGTTAAATAACTTAATGTTCTAATTTGTCTTTCTGTTAATGCTTTTGTATTACCTTTTTTGCTTCTTACCTTACCAAATGTTATTCCATCCTCATTAAACTTTAAATCTAATTTAGGAAAATTTAAATCATTTCTTTGACAAATAAAAAATACCCGTTCGCGTTTTTGAGGCACGCCCATACTTGCGGCATTAAGTAAAAATAATTGAACTTTATATCCGGCCTTTTCAAATTCGTCTTTTACTCGTTTTACATAAGTTTTTGCATTGCCTTGCAACATTCCTTTAACGTTTTCAGCAATAACAACTTTCGGCTGTAATTTCTTTGCAAGTTTTATGTAATCAAAAAATAAGTCATCTAATCTTTGCTTTGCTTGTCCCTCACGAAATACCTTTTCTTTTCCCCAGTCTTTTTCTCTGTTACCGGCCATTGAAAAACTTGAGCAAGGTGGTGAACCATCTAAAATATCAAGGTTGTATAAATCTTCAGGAAATTCAGTTCTATTTGCAAATTCTCTTATATCCTCAACAAATAAATATTTTGGGTCGTGGTTTGTTTTATATACATCAGCAACTTGGGGGTCTATTTCAACACCGCCTAAATGTTCAAAGCCTGCTAACTTATAACCCATTGTGGAGCCACCACCACAAATAAAAGTACCAAATACTTTTAATCCGTTTTTTTGAGGATAACCGTCTTTTAAATACCACTTATAATTAAATCTGTGCTTATTCATTGCCTAATAATTTCCAAATTGCTTGCTCTGGAGTTGCTGCTATTTCCGATAATTGTTGTTTAACAGTCCAATATTCAGTTTCAGTAAAATTTAATTTAATAGTCATTGTTTCGTCTAAACTATCAATATCAATTTCCTCGTTTTTTTCTGAATAATCAACATTATTAAAACTTGGAATATCTAATCCCCAATCGTCTAATTTTTCAACGTCCCATTCATTAGCTAAACTATCCCAATCCCATTCTCCAAAACCTACGTTATCTTTTATTAAGAATTCGTTTTTTTGTTCTTCCGTAAGTTCATTCGCTCTTACTATTGTTACTTCTTTATAACCAGCTTCTTTTAATGCTTTATATCGCATATTACCACCAAGTATAATATTGTTTTCATCTACTACTATTGGTCGTAGTTCTAACATTTGCGGAAAGTCTTTAATTGATTTAACTAATTTTTTGAACTTTTCGTCTTTTATTAGTCTTGGGTTTTTTGGGTTCGGTTTAATTTCCGATA
>RGRP01000168.1 GCA_010021145.1 Candidatus Fonsibacter lacus | reverse complement strand
TGCTGGATTGCCTGCTCACTCATGGTGGTCCCGGTGCACACCGGCTAGTTTGGCGGAGTCCTGCGTGAGCGCCGGGACGATGGCACTCCAGGCCCCGCTGTCACAGGCGCGGCTTTTTGCTGGATGCCGGCCGATGGAGTCAGGTGGTCTGGTTCCGTTGCGCAACCGCAACGCCCAGGGTCTATACTGCGTGAGTCGGGGGAGGCCCCGGCGGTCCATCGCAACTTGAAAAATGAATAGCCAAGAAGAGCAAGAGCTCCGCTCCCTGCTCACGCAGGCCGTGCAGGTCTGGCAGTCCGTCCGTGACGAGACTGACCCAGACGCGCTGGATGCTTGGGTTGAAAGCAGCGCTGAGCGCTCCTGCATCTGGGCAGCAGTCCTGGATGTTGAAGCGGTGTTCAAGCTCTGAACCACGGGGCCCTGCGGGGCCCCTTTTTTTGTGCCCATGCCACACTGACCTAGCCGAGTCGGCCTCTCCGTAAGGGTGGCGCCGTGGCGGGCTTTGATGGGGTCCGCCTGAAACGGTACCGAAGGCTCGGCACCTACCGCTCCGCCAGCGCCTCCCTGGCCTCCAGCTCCGCAATGCGGCGGGTCGCAGCCCGCAGGATCAGCTCCTGATGCTGGGCCAGCTGCGCCAGCCGCCAGCACATGTCCTGCGCACGCTCTAGGTCGTAGCCCTGGATGCTGCGGCGTTGCCGTTCAAGCTCCAGCTCATGGTGCTGCTCACGGATCGGACACATCCAGGATCCCCAACTCATGGCATCACAGCGTTGTCGTGAGGTTGCCGAAGCGCCTGAAACGTCAACCCCAGAGCCACTACCGGCCGCCGCTGACGGATGGCAAGACTGATCGCGGACTGCGGGGCTACGACCTGGAGCGTGCGCAGGACATGTGCTGGCGGCTGGCGCAGTTGTGTCAGCGGCAGGATTTGATCATCCGCGGGGCCACCAAGCGGATCGCGGAGCTCGAGTGCCGACAGGCGTTGCAAGAGTGAAGCCGAGCCTTCGGTACCGTTTCAGACAGGTCCCTTTGAAAAACCTGTCACGGCGCCACCCTCGCGGACAGGCCGACTCGGCTGAACCAGTGTTGCACAGGCACAAAAAAAGGGGCCTCGAAAGGCCCCAGTGGCTCAGAG
This sequence comes from Candidatus Fonsibacter lacus, assembly GCA_010021145.1. Lineage (GTDB taxonomy): Bacteria > Pseudomonadota > Alphaproteobacteria > Pelagibacterales > Pelagibacteraceae > Fontibacterium > Fontibacterium lacus. Next base: position 544 of record RGRP01000168.1, on the reverse strand, counting down.
CTTGAAGACCGCCTCCACATCCAGGACTGCTGCCCAAATGCAGGAGCGCTCTGAGCTGCTCTCAACCCACGCATCCAGCTCGTCCGGGTCAGTCTCGTCACGGACGGACTGCCAGACCTTCACGGCCTGCGCGAGCAGTGAGCGGAGCTCTTGCTCTTTCTGGCTATTCATTTTTCCAGGTTCAAAGGACTACTGAGGGCCTCCCCCCAGCACAGCCACATTAGCGCATCAGCGCTGCGACTGCACAACCGGAGATAAGCCCCGGAGTCCGGGGCCGTGCTCGCTTGGCCAGGTGCCCGCCTGGACTGTGCAAGCTTAGGGCTGCTACTGCCTAGCAACATGCCCAGCGAGCAGTCGATCCAACAGCAGATCCGGCTGGCCTGCAGCCGTGGGGCCACCAGGCTGTGGCGGAACAACGTCGGCCGCCTGCGGGATGAGCGGGGCCAGCTGGTCACCTTCGGCCTGTGCCCCGGCAGCGCTGACCTGATCGGCTACCGGTCCGTCACCGTTACGCCCGACATGGTGGGCCAGCGGCTGGCGGTGT
>RGRP01000167.1 GCA_010021145.1 Candidatus Fonsibacter lacus | reverse complement strand
ATGACTGCAGTCATTCTTTTTAATTTTGCTATCGGTTTAATGTTAGAAGATTTAGAAAAAGGTCCATTAAGATTTTTTTTATTTAATATTCATAAGTCCCTAGGAATTTTAGTTATCGTCTTAATTGTTCCAAGACTGTTATGGAGGTTAGTTAATAGCGTTCCTGTAGCTTTAGGAGGAAATAAATTTTTAGATAAAATATCAAAGTATGCACATTATTTTTTTTACTTCATTTTATTAGTAGTTGCTTTTAGTGGCTGGACTTATTCCTCTGCAAGAGGAAGCGTAGTGAGTGTTTTTGGTTTATTTTCAGTCCCACCTCTTGTTGAAAAAAATGATATTATTGCAAAACTTGCTGTTAATGTTCATAAAATATCTGTTTATGTCTTTATAGCTGTTTTGGCTTTACATGTTCTTGCAAGTTTGTTTCATCATTTTATTTTAAAAGATAAGACTTTAAGACGTATGTGGTATGGAAATTCAGATTGATTAGATATTTATTTTTACTTCTTTTTATTTGTAGTCAAAGTTTTGCTCTTGAGAAATGGATTGTTAATACTTCTAAAAGTTCAATTAATTTTTCAATACCCGTTATATTAGCAGAGGACGTAACGGGAAATTTTAAAAAATTTACTGGATTTATAGAAGTTGATCGTAAAAATTTTGAAGGTGTTGCTAATATTATAATTGATATTAACAGTATTAATACAAATTATGATTTAGATTATGGAGATCTGATTAGAAGCGATGTTTTTTTTAATATTTCTCAATTTCCACAGGCATCTATAAAAACGAAGGATTTTTTAATTAACAAAGATAATACTGCTTATGCATTTGCAACAGTTAACATTAAGGGAAACGAAAAAGACTTTAAAATTCCTCTAAGCTATAATTTACAAGGGAATAATAAAGCAATTGCCAAAGGAACATTTACATTTAAAAGAACTAATTTTGAAATTGGAACAGGACTTTGGTCCAACACATTAGTTTTAAAAGATGATGTAACCGTTAATGTGGTTTTAACCCTTGATCTAGTTCAGTAATTTAAACTATTCATGAAAGCTTATTTGTAATAATGTAATCTTATGGCAACATACGAATGTCCAAAATGTAAAATGTCTGCAAATATTAAATGCGGAAAATGTGATGCACCTCTTAAGGATGCTTCATTAAAATTAGATAACGGACAAAAAGTTCAAATTTGCGAATGTCCAAACGGTCATGGAAAAATTAAAAGTCCATTGTGCTGCGGCCAAGACATGAGCTGTTCAATTTCTTAAGAAACTTTAGCTAATTTACATACATATTTTGTATTCATAATTTAAACGTTTTTGTTTAATAATATTTATCAGCATGAGACAAGTTTATATAAACGGAGAATTTAAAAAAGAGGATGAAGCGAAGGTTTCAGTCTTTGACAGAGGTCTTTTATTCTCAGACTCATTATATGAAGTAACATCCGTTATTAACGGTAAGTTAATAGATTTTAATAATCATATGAAACGATTGGATCGTTCTATGAAAGAATTAAAATTTAAAAAATTATTAAATCACGAAGACATTTTAGCATTTCATAGAAAGTTAATTGAACTCAACAATTTAAAAGAGGGAATGATTTATCTGCAAGTAACAAGAGGAGTTGTGGATAGAAGTTTTGACATGCCAAAGAATGAAATTGCACCAACCGTTTTTGCATTTACGCAGGAAAA
>RGRP01000166.1 GCA_010021145.1 Candidatus Fonsibacter lacus | reverse complement strand
AACAACTGATGTTGATGAATACTACTTAGCAGGAAAAAAAGTTCCAACAGTATTCAACGGAATGGCAACTGCAGCTGACTGGATGTCAGGTGCGTCTTTCGTTGCAATGGCAGGCGGTATCTACTTTGGTGGATATACCTACATGGCATTCTTAATCGGTTGGACTGGTGGATACGTGTTAGTGTCAACTCTTCTTGCTCCATATCTTAGAAAATTTGGATGTTACACAGTTCCAGATTTTATCGGAGCTCGATACGGTGGAAACGTTGCACGATTCTGCGCGGTATTAATTCTATTAATTGCATCATTTACTTATGTGACTGCACAAATCACAGCAACTGGAAGCATTGCACAGAAAGCTTTAAGTACACCAGCTTTCCCTGTGTCATTTGAATTTGGATGCTGGACAGGTTTAATTACTATTCTACTTTGTTCAATGCTAGGTGGAATGAGATCTGTTACTTGGTCGCAAGTTGCTCAGTATATTGTGTTAATTATAGCTTACTTGATACCTATCTTCTGGATATCTTGGAAATACAATTTCGGAATATTTCCACATATAATGTTAGGAGATGAGGTCACAAGACTTGCCGCACTTGAACAGCAATATGGACTTGTAAAACATAGTAAAGATGTCATGGATGCTGCCAAAATTCCAAGTGACGCACTTGGAAATGCTACAGCGCTTAAATATATTGTAAGCGGTCACTCGGCAGTTCCAGCGGGTCACGAAGTTGCTTGGAGATATATATCTCTTGCGCTTTGTATGATGATCGGTACAGCGTCTTTACCTCAACATCTTCATAAAAAAGAAATCAGAATCTTCTCTTTGGAAAATATTCATTGCGGATCTGCCAATGAGCGTCCACATGATCATTCCCATAATATAATCAAGAACAAGAACCCAAACTGGCATAATTTATAAAATTTGATTTTGAGAAAGTTCATGGGGCGAATAGATCGCCCCATGAGAAAATGTTTTGCTAAGCCCCTCGGATGACAGTTTTGCCTGAAGCGATTCTCACTTCATCAACCATGTCCATAACGGCTTTTGATTCTGGTTTTGTAACTAAACTTACTGTAACCATGGCAATCAAGCTAACTAAAGCTCCAGGAATACCAAATCGTAAGTTGTCCACAAATATCCAGTGAATGTCCTTCCAAGGTGTTGCACCCATGAAGAATGTGATGTCTTTATTTGGAACACCAACCCAAACTAGGTAAGCACTTCCAGCGACAAGACCTAAAACCATTCCTGCGATTGCACCAGAACGAGTTGCTCTCTTCCACCATACACCAAGTACAAGTGGGAAGAACAATCCAGACATTGCAAAGTCAAACGCCCACGCAACGGCTCCTAATATACCTGTTAGTCTGAATGATGCCATAATGGCAGCAAGAGAACCAAGGACAACTAAAAGCACACGAGCAACGATTAATCTTTTTTGCACTGAAGCTTTTGGATCAATCATTTTGTAGTAGATGTCGTGAGAGATTGCATTCGCCATAGCAAGAATTAGACCGTCTGCAGTTGACATCGCAGCAGCTAATCCGCCGGCAGCAACAAGTCCAGAGATCACGTATGGAAGACCTGCTATTTCAGGAGTTGCAAGAACAACCACATCTTCATTCATGAACCATTCGCTTAATTGCAGAATGCCATCATTGTTAAGGTCTACGATCTTCACCTGACCAACCGCTAACCAGTTTTTCACCCA
>RGRP01000165.1 GCA_010021145.1 Candidatus Fonsibacter lacus | reverse complement strand
AGGATGAAATCACCGCCCTCCAGCAAAAGAGAGCCTGTGGTTTGACCTAAGAACGCGGCATCAAGGCGATAGAACCCGTTGCCGGAAACAACATACAAATACGATCCAAGCGTCCACAGCCCGCGAATCGGGCCGCTTCCTACGGTTGCTCGAAGCGTGTAACCGGGGCAGCGTTGTAGATACGCAGGCTCTTTGCCACCCTCGGGAATCACCTCCGGGTACAAATTCACCATCCGATTGTCGGCAGCGTTGACGCTACGTATGACGTAGCTGCTACCCAGAATCGGCGACTTCATTAGAAGTTGCCCGTATAGATGTTAAAGCGCGGACGGTTGATGATCATTGCCGCTGGCATGGCCATCACATCTTCTGGGTTATTGATGCGCTTGAGATCGCGCTTGCTATACATCGCAATACGGCGCACCTGCGGCGACGGCTCAACGCCATATTCAGGCGCAAGTTCGCAAGCAAGGTTGTAACGGAACGCACGCAGGTAGCCCGGCGGAAACGCCAACACCGTATCCAGTGTCGCAGGTTCCTCCAACTTTTCTACCGAAATAAAGTGAAATTCCAACACCCGTGACGGCACGGGATAGAGATAAATCTCAATGTCGGGATAGGTCGCGTTGTACCAGAGAATCTGTGGGTACGTGGACGTTACGGTTTTTACCGCAATGTTGTCGTACTGCTCTTGGTTAATGATCTTGATGCCATACGACACGTTCGTCGAGGCATCACGAAAATACGTCGCATCATCTATTTTCACCGGGCGTTGACCGACGAAATCGCCGGTCGGGCCAAGGGTGCGGATGCGAGTGCTTGCAGGCCAGTTAAATACTTGGTCGATGGTAGAGAACACGGCAAGACGCTCCGTGTTCCACGAATCAATCATTTGATTGAGCGCCGTCAGGGCATCTTGCGCCATCGCTGCCGAGGGTGCTTCGGCTTCTGCCAGTACCCCGATCAAACGCAGCGCCCCGTTGATCTGGTCTGCAGCGGTAGTCGCCATCTTCTACTCCTTGCGTCGGCGCTTAGTCCTTGCGAGCGCGCCACCCGGACGAAGTTGCCGTCGCAGTGCCTGCCGCACCCACAATCGTCCAACCCGTGTTCACCACCAGCGTGGCGGTATTAGCGCCCGTGTTGATGATCCAGAAGTCAAACGCAACGTCAACCTTTTCGGCAGACGAAACGAAGGCTTCAAGGTCGGCAACGGTCGGCAGCGTAAGGTTCGCTGCAGCGCCGTTGTAGGTGAAAAGGCCGACGCCAAGCTGCGCCGCCGTCAGAGTCGCCGCCGCCGTCAGAGCGGTCGGAGTCGTCTGAACAACAAGAAGCGGCTCGCCAACATTGCCATCACTAAACTGGTATCCACCAGCGCCATTCGGAAGAGGCATGATTCAATACTCCTAAATTAAAAATTGCCGTCGGTAATGGTTCGATCCGGGCGGCTGACAAGAACCAAATAGGTTTCTGCAGCCGTCGGGGTAATTGAACCAGCCGTGTTATTGCTAAAGGTGATAGCCAGCGTATTCACTGCCGAGACACGCGACCCCACGATACCAAGGCCCGCCTGTGCGGTGGGCTTGGTAACGAGAGCCATGTCCCCTGCCAAGAGGCCGTTAACCGTGAACGTCTGCTCTGCAGTCGTATTCGCGGAAACAGCCGCTGGCGACAGCGTAATGCTGAGTAGCGCCTGCTTGGGGAGATTGCCGAGTACGTAACTCATGGCATTAACCCCAGAGCCGGACAGCCATCTGCGGGCGGATCACCGAG
>RGRP01000164.1 GCA_010021145.1 Candidatus Fonsibacter lacus | reverse complement strand
TTCCGTCGGCGTCCACTCTTCGCCGAGCGTCCCGATCTTGAAATTGATCTTCTCATTTGTTAGGGGCTGACCCTTCTCGGCGAGCAGGCACCAGTGCGTGATGTCGCCTTGGACATACGGGCAAACTTTTTCTTTCATGCGGACGCTCGATGTAGCCCGACTAACTTGTAACTCGCATACCGTTTACCGTTACGCGTCAAGGTCATCGTCTCAATATCTAAGCCTTCGTTCCGCAAGTCATCAATGCGAGCAGCTAGGCGAAAGCAGCCGTATCGCTCCAACGCTTCTAGCGGCGTGATGGCCTTGCCCGTCTGTAAATGTCTGCGGATTGCTTCGTTCTGTGACATGACGTTCTCCTAGAAATTGATGTCGTCGTCTTTGAAGGTCGCCCAGTTATCTTCGGTCAGGCCGCTGTTCGCTGCCTTCGCAACAGCAGGCGGCTGACCCTTCGGCTTAACCTTGATGGCGTAATACTCCTTGCCTGCCTTGCTCACCTTGCGGTGCATATCGACCCAGTACGCCACCCCGTTGATGAGGCCGCTGCCCTTGTAGTCCGCGTCTTGGCGAGTCCACTCGCTGCCGTCCGGGTTCTTCATCACCTGGTCGGGCCGCTTGTCGTCGTTTACGAAGACGGTGGCGGTGTTTGGTTTCTGCTCGTACTTCTTGTTCATTAGTAACCCTCTCCGCGAAATGCGGAACTAAAAACACGCGGACGCTCGACGACCAGCTCCGTCGGATACCGACGACGACCGTTGCCGTCCCACTCAACAACGACCGTGCCGTTGTCGAGCTTCCAGCAGCCGTCATCCGAGTAGTTATCGCTCGTCCAGAAAAACGCTCGGCGCTGGCCTTTGCTGTCCGCCTTCGCGCACGGCTCTTCAAGCAGCACGATTTTGCCGCCCGCTTGATTCTTGATCGTCCCCAATACGTTCTGCGCTGAAGCCGTAGCCACTGCACCCATCAGAATTATCGACATCGTTAACTTTTTCACAGACTTAACTCCTCTAATGATTTTACTTTATCGTCCAACTCACCCAAAAACGTCACCACTTCATACTCAAGCATCCGAACAGTGTCATCGTCACGCGGGATACGCACGACGAGCAGCCGCAGATGCTCAGGCATGCGCGGGTCATACGAGACCCAATCGCACCACTCGGCCATGCAGCACGCCATTTGCCACTGCATCTGGTAGTAATACTTCTGCGGCGGCTCCAGGCTCAACAAATAGTCGATGTGGCTCGCCGTGTTCGGGCACTTGATCTCTACAAGGCCCGCTCCGACGATCCCGTCAGGCGATGCGCCTGCGTTCTCTATGCGTGGGTGGTTTACGAAACCCACCTCTGTCACAAGTTCGCCCGTCTTCGCAGAATAGGCATCACGGGCAAACGGCTCCTGATCCGTCCCCCACTGCATTGCTGCATTGGAAAACCCTTCCGTGGGTTTACCCGTGAGCCTTTCAACCACCAATTCGGCCATGTAATTAGCGCGTGAGGCGCCGTAACCTTTCGCAGTCTTGGCGACGACATCCGCCATGCGGCTCGCCGTCACCTTGCCGCATCGAGCGGCAAACCATTCTGGTGACCTTTGATCCATCACATTTTCTCCGCCATCATTTTGAGTTCGCGTAACTCGCGCTCTAAACGATAGATACGCTCCTGTGCAATCTGCGCTCGCATCTCTGCGTCAGCGCGCAGTTTGGTCTGCGACCGTAGCCGCAGCGCCAGCACTTGCGAGAGTTCGGAGGCATCGTCAGCAAGTGCCAAGACGTGCCCCACTAACTCCCCCTCCGTCATCTG
>RGRP01000163.1 GCA_010021145.1 Candidatus Fonsibacter lacus | reverse complement strand
GCTGCATGGCTGCTGATTGGGGGCTGGAAGCCCGTTAAACGCGATTTCCCCGTGTATGTGGTAGCTGACCCTGCCGAGGCTGCCAAGACGGCTGGAATCGCCCTTAACGGGCAAGTTTGGGCGGTTGGGAACACGGGATCCATGAAACCCCTGCTGCAAGGCGGGGAAGTGGTCGTTTCGGTCAAGAACTACCCTGCCATTGAGCTAGGGCAGGTGCTGATCTACTTGGCCACCTATCACGACAAGCCGATCATTCACCGGGCCGTCGAGAAGGATGGTTACGGCTGGCTGATGTCGGGCGATTCTTCTCCGCGTTCAGAAAGCTGGGCTAGGGTGACGGAAGAAAACTACCTCGGCACTGCCGTTGCCGCCTACCGGAAACTTTAATGGACCGTTATCGCTCATACGGCCAGAATGACGACCAACCAGCTCAGGTGGGGGACAACTCCCTGCTTGGGGTGGACGAGTACAACGCGCCCGAGAACATCAAGCCCGGCAACGTCCAGAACGCCGTAAACGTCGATTTCAGCCCGCAGGATGCCACGACGCGGGGTGGGTTTGTCTGCCTGCCGGAACTTGGGGCGCAAGCGATTTTTCAGAACTGGAGCTACAACAGCACGGGGACGGCTAATGACCTGTACGATGTAAGCTACGGGTCTAACTTGTTTGTTGCTGTAGGCATTTTTGGGACTATCCGCAGCAGCCCTGATGCCATCACTTGGACGAGCCGCACGTCACCCGGTAACATCAATTACACGGATGTTGCCTATGCGAATGGCAAGTTCATCGCCGTTGGTTCTGCCTACGGTGGCTACACGTCCAGCATCGCCACTTCTACGGATGGCGTGACCTGGGCGGCTCCTACAACTACCACAGCCGTAGCCATGCGTGGCGTGGCATTTGGGGCTGGTAAGTGGGTTGCGGTTGGCCCTGCTGGCGCCTATTCCATCAGCACGGACAACGGGGTGACTTGGACTACCACCACGGGCGTAACGGTGCTGACTTTGGCTACTGGGGTCAGTTTTGGCAACGGAATGTTCACGGCTGTCACCGCGAACAACGACATCGTGTACTCGCCAAATGGCACGACTTGGACGGCGGCAACTGTTTCTGGCACGCATGGGGCATTTCAGGACGTGGCATTCGGCAATCAGATTTTTGTCACGATTGACGCCAATGGTCGCATTTACACGTCGCCTGACGCGATCACTTGGACGAAACGCAGGGATTCAGACACCGACACTTGGTCAACGATTACCTACGGTAACGGGATGTTTGTTGCCGTAGCCAATGCGGGTGGCAGCGATGGGGCGCTTTACTCCATTGATGGCATTGGTTGGACGCGGATGAGCAACGTACCAAACTACGCTTGGAACGGCAGCACGTTTGGGGACAGCAAGTTTGTTGTCGTGGGGGATTCCGGGGCGTCGATGTACAGCAACAGCATCAGCCAAACAATTTACGCTTCTGGACTCTTTTCCGACCCTAATCAGCCATCCGAGGTCTGGACAATGCTGGTGGGGTACAACAAGGTAGGCTTTTACGCCTCCGGTCGCACCGGCCGCAGCATTTCGTTTGATGCCGGTGAGTACGTTACCCAGCAATCGACCATCGTCCAAGCCAACAACGAGGTCTACCTGTTCCGTGGTCAGGGCCAGACCCCGCTGTACTGGGACGGCAACTGGAACGGCACGTTTGCGCTGGTCCCTGACACTACGCTGCCAGAGAGCTTCAACAGCATTCCTGCCAGCAACCAAGCCACGTTCTACCAGAACCGGCTGTGGGTGGTTGACGGCAAG
>RGRP01000162.1 GCA_010021145.1 Candidatus Fonsibacter lacus | reverse complement strand
ATTCCAAATTGACCTTATTATAAAAGTGGCAGTCATATCGTAAGAAATAAACTTTCCTTTCTTGTCGCGGAACTTTAACCCCTTACGTTTAACCCATTCTTTTATGCCTTTGGTCAACCCGCCTTCGGCTCCCGTTCCCGTGCCAAATTGGAAGTCGCTTAAACTACGTCCCGACTTAACACCCCTAACCCCGCGGTCTTGGTAGAATCCGTATTCTAACATCTCGAAATAAAGCGTTATTGAATTAGGGTTAACGGCTACTTCGCCTTCTAAACTCTGTTGAAGGCTACCCGTACTATTTTTCGCGGAAAGGTTATTTCGCGCTTCTTGTATAACGTGGTCACGGAATATTTTTAAGGCTTCTAATTGACGTTCCTTTTCCATTAACAGATAGTCATTTCGTTTGGAAAGTCCACGTTAAAAGTCATAGCCCAACCCGCCAAGTAGTTTTCGAATCGTTCTATAAATGGTTCGCAATTTGGTGCGCCGTTTAGTTGGTATAAATCGTCCCAAATGTTTCCGTGTTTTAGCATCTCAAAACATCTGTTAAGTATTGCTAACTGAGTATTTAAAACGTCTATTTCGTTATCTGAAGTTTCAAATTTGCCCGTAGGTTCTTCCTTGCGTTGGCTTACGTTGTCCATTGCAAGAATAGTAACAGATGCGCTAATAACATTGTCATTAAAGTTTACATTGTTAACCATAACGTGAACCAATGGAAAGATATTCTGTTTGCCTAAATCGACGTTGAAAATAGACCCTTGCGTTATTGTGTTAACCAATGGGTCGTTAGTGAAGTGTGTTTTAAGCGTATCAAGAAGTGAATAGTAACCCGTCATAATTTAGCCTTTTTAATTTCCATTAATTCTATTTCGTTTTTCTCCGATTCAAACGTCAAATAGGTAAGACATTTAAATAATCCGTATTTTGTAACAATGTCATATTTTGTAATATCTCCTTTAGCGAGTCCGTAAATTGAACTATACCACCCCCACTTTTTCCCAAATTGAGTTCGTGCGCTAAAGTCTGAAACTCTTTCTCGTTCGTCTTTATCTCGTTCGTCAAATAGTCGAGGGTAGCGTTTAATAACTCTTTTCCTAAAGTCCAAAAAAAAACCGAAGCGGCAATTGCTACGTCCATAGGAGCGAACTTCATACCTTCGCTAAATGCAGCCGCGCCCGTGTATTCCATTATTTCGTACTTGTCTTCTTTACGAATTGTAATTGGTCGATACATTACTGCCATTGCTTTGTGGAAATCTTCCCACTTCGATAGATAGTTTTCAAGGTCTACATATTCCCCGAAGGTTATATTTTCAAGGTTAGGAATAAATCCAAATTCTACGTCTCCGATTTTGAAGGTCGGTTTAAACTTTGGTTTCTCCTTAAAGATTTTCGTAAAGTGTACTATTAACTCGTTAACTGAAGTTACCTTTAGTTTGACTACGTCTTTTAGTTGTAACCCGCAAAATATTTCTACCATTTTTTGGGCTATAAACTCTTGGTCGTTTGACGTAGCTTGTAGCTTTAAAAATTCTTGGTAGTGACAAAGCGGTATTTCACTAATTGAACTTGGTACGACTATATCTAACTTCATATTATTATAATTAATTTTTCGTGTTTTTGTAATTCAAAACAAATTCGTGCGCTCGTACAAGCATTTCAAAGTGTTGGGGAAAACGTGCCATATTATTAAAGACTATTTTAACCTGCTTTCCCGTTTGTTCATATATGTACGATTCTACCCGCGCAATCATTACTTGAAGGTCGTTCGTATTACCGTACTGCATAACTTCCGTAATATGAACCTAACCCTAACGTTTCCATTTCGTG
>RGRP01000161.1 GCA_010021145.1 Candidatus Fonsibacter lacus | reverse complement strand
TTCTTTTGCAAGATCATCACCTTATCCATCTGAAGTAGCTAAAATGGTTCAAGCTCCAATATTCCATGTGAATGGGGATGATCCAGAAGCCGTTGTTTATTGTGCAAGAATTGCAACAGAATATAGGCAAAAGTTTAAACGAGATGTTGTTATAGATATTATTTGTTACCGAAGATTTGGTCATAACGAGGGAGATGAGCCTTCTTTCACTCAACCTTTAATGTACAAAAAAATCAGATCTCAAGCCACAACGTTAACAATTTATGGAAACCAACTTATTCAAGAGGGAGTTTTAAGAAATGATGAGTTTCAAAAAGAAAAAGATAATTTTAAAAAATTTTTAGACACAGAGTTTGAGTCATCAAAGAGTTATATTCCAAATCAGATAGATTGGTTTACTGGAAGTTGGTCAAAATTTACAACTGAAATTGGCTCTGATCGTAGAGGGGTAACAGGAGTTGATTTAGAATTAATTCACCAAGCTGGGGAAAAAATTTGCAACCTTCCAGAAAATTTTAATTTTCACTCAACAATAAAAAGACTTTTCGAAGCAAAGAAAAAAATGTTTGAAACCGGAAAAGGTTTTGATTGGGCGACAGCTGAAAGTCTAGCTTTTGGAACTTTATTGTTAGAAGGATACCCAGTAAGATTTGTTGGACAAGATTCATCAAGAGGAACTTTTAGCCAAAGACATGCTGGTGTTCTTGATCAAAATACTGGAGAAAAATATTACCCTTTAAAGAATCTTAGCCCAGAACAAGCTCAGTTTGAAATAATTGATAGTTTTTTATCAGAATTTGGAGTTTTAGGATTTGAGTACGGATATTCATTGTCATCACCCGAGACATTAGTTTTATGGGAAGCTCAGTTTGGCGATTTTGCAAATGGTGCTCAAATTATAATTGATCAGTTTATTACTTCTGGAGAAAAAAAATGGACAAGAGCAAGCGGATTAGTGATGCTTCTTCCTCATGGCTACGAAGGACAAGGTCCAGAACACTCTTCAGCACGAATTGAAAGATATCTTCAATCCTGTGCTCAGGAAAATTTACAAGTAGTTAATTGTACAACACCCGCAAATTATTTTCATTTATTAAGAAGACAAATTCATAGAAAATTTAGAAAACCACTTATAGTATTTTCCCCAAAATCTTTATTGAGACACAAAAAATGTGTTTCTGAAATTGAAGATTTTTTACCTGAAAATTCTTTTCATAGAATATTACCGGATCATGCAGATTTTCCCGAATATAATTTAATTAAATTAGTAAAAGATGAAGAAATTAAACGCGTAGTTCTTTGTTCAGGAAAAGTTTATTTTGATATTTCTGAAAAAAGAGAAACGATAAGAAATCCTAAAGTTCAACTATTGAGAATTGAACAATTGTATCCTTTTCCCGTGAAAAAATTAGCTAGTTTTTTAAAAAGATTTAAAAATGCCGATGAATTTATTTGGTGCCAGGAAGAACCAGAAAATATGGGGGCTTGGAGTTTTGTTGAAAAATATATCAATTGGACATTAAATTTGATTGGGGCCAAATCTAAAAAAGTGCAGTATGTTGGCAGAAAACCTTCAGCTTCAACGGCTACCGGATATTTGAAAAAACATGTACAACAACAGGACGAAATAATATCAAAAGTACTTTTGTAAAATAATGGCTAAAGATTTAATAGTACCTGCGCTTGGTGAGTCAGTAACGGAAGCAACCGTTTCTAAGTGGCTCAAACAAGTTGGAGAGTCAGTAAAAGCAGATGAGCCAGTTGTTGAATTAGAAACTGACAAAGTCAGTGTATCAGTACCTTCTCCAGAATCAGGCATTTTATCAGAAATTAAAATTCAAGCAGGTAATACAGTTAATG
>RGRP01000017.1 GCA_010021145.1 Candidatus Fonsibacter lacus | reverse complement strand
TTTTTACTGTATAGACCAGAAGGTTTATTTGGAGAGAAAATAATTAGGAGAGTTTAATTTATGAAACCAGTTTTTATGAGATATACAAGGAATGATATTATAAATTTTGTCGTTTTACTGGTGATAGGTTTTTTAGTAATCCCTAATGTTATCAAAGCTGATTATTGGTACACTTCTATATTAATTCCTTGGTTATGTCTGACTATTGCAGCATTGGGTCAGAATATTGTTATGGGTTATACGGGGCAGTTATCTTTAGGGGCAGCTGGATTTATGTGTGCAGGTGCCTACGCTTGTTACAATATGATGCTTCGAATACCGGAAATGCCTTTTTTAGGTGCATTAGTTTTATCAGGATTAATTGCAGCGGTTCTTGGAATTATATTTGGACTACCCAGTCTTAGAATTAGAGGAATTTACTTAATGGTTGCAACATTAGCTTCGCAGTTTTTTATTGTTTGGGTCATAGACAAATTTGGCTGGTTTAAAAACTACGACGTATCTGGATCAACTACTTTTCAAAAAATTAATATAAATGGAGTAGCGTTTACTAGTGGATATATGATGTATCTACTGGTGGCAGTGGTTGTGATCATAGTAACCATTCTAGCAATTAATATGGCCAGAGGTTCTACTGGCAGAAATTGGATGGCAGTTAGAGATATGGATATAGCTGCAGAGTCTATGGGCGTTTCTCTTTTGAAAACTAAGTTACAAGCATTTGCAATTAATGCTTTTTTATGTGGTATCGCAGGAGTTCTGTATACTTATACCTATTTAAAAACTGTTGAGCCATTTGCTGCTTTTAATATCAGTTTATCTTTTAAGATTATGTTTATGGCAATCATTGGTGGACTTGGAACAATTTCTGGCGCATTTATCGGTGCGGCATTTATTTTACTTTTTCCAGTTGTGCTAAATGCTATTGGCAACAATGTATTCCACGGTATGATTGATGCAACAATCATAAGTTCCATTGAGCAAGTTGTATTTGGTGGATTAATCATAACATTAATGATTTTTGAGCCGCTTGGATTTGCAAAATTATGGGAAACCTTAAAACAAAAAGTACTAAGAAAAAAATCTTAATTTATTTCATTACCGCAATTGTCATTACGGTTGTTATTTTAATAATAATATTTTTTGCAACTCAAAAATCTGCACTAGAAAAATGTGCTGATGCTGGTCATATCTACATTTGGGGCGAGCAAAATAAGGCTTATATAAACAAGAGTTTTAAGGAAAAAATGAATGATAATAAAAGTTTTAAAGATTTTCCTTATACTAAATTATTTGGAATTTGTGATCAAAGTCAAAAACAATACCCAGAAATGTTTAAAGAAAAATGGGGAAGGTAATAATTTTTATAAACCAACAATCTTGCCGTTAATATAGTCAATATTTTCAGCGGAAGGTTTTTTAGACAATCCTGGCATAGTCATTATATTTCCACAAATTACGACAATAAATTCAGCTCCAGCAGAAAAACGAATTTCACGTACAGTAATACTGTGATTTGAAGGAGCTCCTCTTAACTTTGGATCTGTAGAAAATGAACTTTGAGTTTTAGCAATACAAACTGGAAAATGTCCATAACCTGAATTCTGTAAATTTTGAATTTGTGTTTTTACTTTATCATCCATCGTTACTTCACTTGCTCTATAAATTTTTTTTGCAATTTTATTAATTTTTTCAATTAATGTATCCTTATCTTCATACGCATATTGCATTTTTTGTTTAGAATTTTCACATAATTCAACTACTATCTTTGCAAGATCAATAGCTCCTTTGCCACCATCTCCCCAATGAGATGAAAGAACTGTTTTAACATTTAATTTTTTCATTCTTTCAAAAACTAACTGAATTTCTGCTGGGGTATCGCTTGTAAATTTATTAATAGCCACAACACATGGTAAATTAAAAACTTTAGTCATATTTTCAACATGACGTTCTAAATTAACAAGCCCTTTATCAAGAGCAGAGATGTCTTCTTTTGTTAAGTTAGAAAGTTCTGCGCCGCCGTGATATTTAATTGCGCGAATTGTTGCAACTAATACAGTTGCTGAAGGATGTAGACCAGATTTTCTGCATTTGATGTCTATAAATTTTTCAGCACCCAAGTCAGCACCAAAACCAGCTTCTGTAACTACATAATCAGCAATTTTTAATGCAGCCTTTGTAGCAATTATAGAATTGCAACCATGTGCAATATTTGCAAATGGACCTCCGTGTACAAAGGCAGGATTATTTTCTAAAGTTTGTACTAAATTTGGAGCTAATGCATCTTTTAAAAGTGCCGTCATTGCACCAACAGCCTTTAAATCTTTTGCAAGGACGGGTTGATTTTTATTATTATAAGCTACAACAATTTGTCCGATACGTTTTTTTAAATCTTCAACTGATGTTGAAAGGCAAAAAATCGCCATGATCTCAGAGGCAGCAACGATGTCAAAACCTCCTTCGTGAGGAAATCCTTCTTTTTTTTCATTTAATCCTAAAGTAATTTTACGTAGAGCTCGATCGTTCATATCTACCGTACGTTTCCATTGAATAGTTTTGATATCAATTCCTAATTCATTTCCGTGATAAATGTGATTATCCAACATTGCTGCTAGCAAATTATGAGCGGCGGCAATTGCAGCAAAATCGCCTGTAAAATGTAAATTAATATCTTCCATGGGCACAATTTGAGCTAGTCCACCACCAGCAGCACCGCCTTTAATGCCAAACACAGGACCTAAAGAAGGTTCCCGTAAACAAATCATAGTTTTTTTTCCAATACAATTTAGGGCATCACCTAATCCCACCGTTGTTGTAGTTTTTCCTTCTCCAGCAGGAGTTGGACTAATAGCCGTAACTAGAATTAATTTTCCATCTTTATTATTTTTTAATTTATCTAAGTAAGAAAATGAGATTTTCGCTTTATATCGACCATAATTTTCAAGATCTTCTTCTGGAATATCTAAACGATTTTTCGCTATCTCAGATATTTTGAGCATTTTTGCTTTTTGGGCTATTTCAATATCGCTTGGCATAATTTCTTTTAATTGTTTTTAAGCATTAATGAGATCACAGCGTTTGTACGTTCTTTTAAAAGATACTAGAAAAATAATAGCAATTAATGCGTGTATTAACTTTCTCTTCTATTATTTCAAATTTATATTTGATAATAGACTTGTTCAATAATTTTTTAAATTAGTTTTAATTTTTTTAAAAGTTATCCAGAATGATATTAGGGTCAGTAATTGATAGCGATATAAACGAAAAGAGAATAGCAATTTCTTTAGACACAGTTAAAAAATACATTTCTAATGGGTTTTCTGTTCAATTAGAAAAAGATTTTGGAAAAAACTCGAATATTAATGATGAAGAATTGCAAAAATTAGGAGCAAAAATAACAACTAAAGAAGAAATTTATAGGACTTCAGATATTGTTATAAAAATTAATTGTCCAACCGATTCTGAAATTTCATTAATAAAAGAAGGTACAGCATTGATCGGCAGTTTTTTCCCACACTTAAATAAAGATAAAATTAATAAACTTTTAAAAAAAAATATTAAAATATTCTCTTTGGAGTTGCTTCCAAGAATTACTAGAGCACAGTCCATGGACATTTTGTCATCACAAGCAAATTTAGCTGGTTATAAAGCAGTTATAGACTCGGTTTATGAATTTAATAAGGCTGTTCCAATGATGATGACGGCTGCAGGAACAATAACGCCAGCAAAATTTTTTGTGGTAGGAGCAGGTGTAGCCGGGCTCCAAGCGATTGCTACAGCAAAAAGATTAGGAGGCGTTGTGTCTGCAACAGATGTTAGGCTTGCTTCAAAAGAACAAGTCGAAAGTTTAGGTGGAAAATTTGTTTTTGCAGAAAGTTCAAAAAACTTAGAAACAAGCGGGGGTTACGCAAAAGAATTAGATGCTGAAGATAAAAAGAAACAAGAGGAGTTATTAAAAACAACAATCAAAAATCAGGATATTGTTATTTGTACAGCTTTAATTCCAGGTAAAAAAGCTCCAAGAATTGTTACAGAAGAAATGGTTAAATCGATGAAGAGCGGTTCAGTAATTTGTGATTTAGCGGTTGAGCAAGGGGGTAACTCAGCATTTTCTGAGCCAGGTAAAGTTGTAGTTGTAAATGGTGTTAAAATTATAGGATATAAAAATTTTCCAAGTAGAATTTCAGAAAGCGCATCTATTTTATTTGCAAAGAATATTTTAAATTTTTTAGAAATTATTTATGACAAAGTTGGGAAAAAATTAAAAATAGATGAAAACGATGAAATTATTAAAGCAGTTTATATTAATAAGGAGATTAACTAATGGAAATTGATCCAATTATTTTTAGATTTGCAATTTTTATTTTATCTATTTTTGTAGGCTATTATGTAGTTTGGAGTGTAACACCAGCTTTGCATACACCACTCATGTCAGTGACGAATGCAATTTCATCAGTGATTATTGTAGGAGCATTAGTTGCTGTAGGCCTTTCTCCAATCACACAAGGTTTTTTTGGCAAGTTTCCAGGAATTCTTGGAATTTTACTCGCTTCAATAAATATATTTGGTGGCTTCTTGGTAACTCAAAGAATGCTGAAAATGTATAAAAAAAATAAAAAGAAATGATTTCAGCAAACATTACAGCATCGTTATATTTACTTACCGGAATTTTATTTATTATGGCTTTAAGAGGCCTTTCTTCTCCAGAAACTTCAAGAACAGGAAATTTTTTTGGAATTTTAGGAATGTCACTTGCAATAATTGTTACTCTTTTATCGTTAGGAGATATTAACCAAATTAAAGAAAATATTTTTTATATTTTAGCTCCAATCATTATAGGAGGATTAATAGGAGGGTTAATTGCTTTTAGAGTTTCAATGACTGCAATGCCCCAATTAGTTGCTGGTTTTCACAGTCTAGTAGGTCTTTCAGCAGTCCTTGTTGGGATTGTAGCATTTTATAATCCTTCATCATTTGGAATAGGACAAGTTGGAAACATTAAAACTTTATCTCTAATTGAAATGTCCTTGGGAGTTGCAATTGGAGCTATAACATTTTCTGGTTCTTGTATTGCGTTTTTAAAACTTCAAGGATTGATGTCAGGAAGTCCTATAACATTTAAAGGACAGCATCTTATAAATTTATTTATAGGACTATTAATAATTTTTTTAATATTTTCTTTTACAAAATTACAATCTGAAAATTTATTTTGGGCAATTATAATTATTTCAACTCTGATTGGTTTTCTAATTATTATTCCTATAGGAGGCGCAGATATGCCAGTCGTTGTTTCAATGTTAAATTCTTATTCTGGTTGGGCTGCTGCTGGTATCGGTTTTACCTTAGAAAATATTGCTCTTATTATTACTGGCGCTTTAGTTGGATCTTCAGGGGCTATTCTTTCTTATATTATGTGCAAGGGAATGAACCGTTCATTATTTAATGTTATTCTTGGCGGTTTTGGTGGCGACACCTCATCTACAACTGTTCAAAAAAATACTAAACCCGTTAAACAAGGAGGAGCTGATGATGCTGCTTTTTTAATGAAGAACGCTTCTTCAGTTATTATTGTTCCAGGCTATGGAATGGCAGTAGCACAAGCGCAACATGCTCTTCGTGAGATGGCTGATAAATTAAAAAAATTAGGAGTAAAAGTCTCATATGCTATCCATCCCGTTGCTGGAAGAATGCCGGGACATATGAATGTTTTATTAGCCGAAGCTAATGTTCCATATGATGAAGTATTTGAACTTGAGAATATTAATAATGATTTTTCTAATTCGGATGTTGCATTTGTTATCGGTGCTAATGATGTAACTAATCCTGCGGCAAAAACTGATCCAAAAAGCCCAATTTTTGGCATGCCAATTCTTGATGTTGAAAAATCAAAATCTGTATTATTTGTAAAAAGAGGAATGGCTGCTGGCTATGCTGGAGTTGATAATGAACTTTTTTATAAAGATAATACTTTGATGCTATTTGCGGACGCAAAAAAAATGGTAGAGGATATAATTAAAAATCTTGATTAATCGCTAATCTATTCGCCAGTATTGATAAGACCACCTCGTTTTCTAGCTCCTTCAAAAGAAACTAAAAAAACAACAATAGCAATGAATGCATACACTCCATTCAAGATAATAGATTTTAAAAAATAATTAGTATTAAAATTATTATTAAATAAAACTTCTCGCATTCCTTCAAAGACATAAGTTTGTGGAAATGATAATGAAAGCCATCTGATCCACTCAGGCAATATTTCAACTGGATAATAAACAGCGCTTAATGGGGCTAATGTAAAAATAGCACCCCACGCTAAGCTTTCAGCAGAAACACCAAAGCGAATAATTGCTGCTATAATAAAGATTCCTAGTATCCATCCAGTCATTAACAAACTTGAAAAAAATAACATTAGACTAATTCCCATTTGAAATAATGAAAAAGAATAAAGAGGGATCGCAAGTAGAGCTGCTGGAATAATTGCAATAATTGTTCTTATAAAACTAATGGTCATTAATGACAAAACCATTTCTAAGGGTCTAAGAGGACTGACAAATAACTGTCCTAAGTTTCTTGACCATATCTCTTCTAAAAAAGACAAAGAAAAACCTAGCTGACTTCTAAATAAAACATCCCATAACAAAACTCCGGCGATTAAAACTCCGCCTATTTGTAATGTGGTGTCGTTAGAATTTGTTAAATGCTTTGAAATTAATCCCCATAAAATCATTTGGAATGTTGGCCAATACATCAATTCTAAAATTCTAGGAAAAGAAGTTTTGATTAAATAAAAATATCTAACGACCAGCGCAAAAATTCTAATTATTGATTTCATGAATTATTCTTGTCCCTTGCAATTTTAAGAAAAACATCTTCTAATTTCTTCTTTCCATACTTTTTTAAAAGGCTGTTAGGGGACCCTTGATCTGTAATTTTTCCATTCTTCATCATAATGACTGAGTCACAAAGTCTAGTAACTTCTTCCATGTTATGACTTGCGAGAATGATAGCGGTATTATGTTTTTTGCAAAATTTTTCAAAGAAAGTTCTAACACGATCAGCGGTATCAGGGTCTAATGAAGCTGTGGGCTCATCTAAAAATAATATTTCGGGATCATTAATTACAGCTTTACCTAGAGATACCCTAGTTTTTTGACCAGAAGATAATTCTCCAACTTTAGAGTCTAGTAAGTTTTCAAAATCTAATTCTCTTGCAACATTTTTAATTTTATTATTTATATTTTTAATTCCATATAGCATTCCATAGACAAATAAATTTTGTCTAACTGTTAATTTTTTAGGCAAATCAACATATGGAGAAGAGAAATTAATTTTATTTAAAATTTTATATCTATCTTTTGCAATATCTGTTGATAATATTTTGACACTTCCAGATGTAGGAGTTAATAAACCTAGCAACATTGTTATGGTTGTAGTTTTTCCAGCACCATTAGCTCCCAAAATTCCTTTTATTTCTCCTCGTTTTAAATCAAATGAAATATTTTTAACAGCGAGGTGATTTTTAAATTTTTTTGATAAATTTCGAACCTCGATTATATTTTCACTCATAATATGCAGCTCTTCTTAACCTTTCGTTAATTGCTTTGCCTAAATCTTTATTAGGAATTTTATTAACACTTATAGATTTAAATTTTTTATTTTTTATAATTCTTAATGTGTTAAAGAAATTTTTTGCAGCTTCTTTTAAACTTCCCCGAGTACTTAAGTTAAAAGTGCTTTGATTGCTATAATTTTTATTACCGAATGTAATTAAAGCTCCTTCTTTAGTAGCTTTTTCCCTATTCATATAAATAGGCATGCCAGGAGAGTAATGCAGACCTATTTGTCCAGGAGATTTGATAATTTTGTTTTTATTGTCAGATAATTTAATTTTTAGAAATTTACCTATAACTTCAGAGGAAATTCCTCCTTCTCTTAATATTTTCGGTTTTGTTGTTAAATCAATAACCGTTGATTCAATACCAATTTTACAAGGACCTCCATCTATAATCATTTTAAGACTGGTACCAAATTCTTCAGCAACATGTTTTGCAGTTGTAGGACTTAAAGATTTTGATCTATTAGCGCTTGGAGCGGCAAGTGGACAATTCAAAATATTTAATAATTTTATTGTATTCTTTTCATTAGGTATCCTAACTGCAATTGTAGCAAGACCTTTGTTTGCAAGTTTAGATATTTTTGATGTTCTTTTTTTTTTAAGTACGTAAGTTAATGGCCCAGGTGAAAATTTTTTTACGAGTTTTAGGAAGTTTTTATTAACAATTGCTTCTTTTTTTATTTTTTCAATATTTTTAAAATGGACAATCAGAGGATTGTTTGCTGGTCTTTTTTTTAGAGAAAAAATCTTTTTTATAGCTTTAGTATTATAAGCGTTTGCAGCAAGCCCATAGACTGTTTCGGTTGGTACAGCAATGACATCCCCTTTTTCTATGGCAATCTTGGCTTTGTTTAAATTATTATTTGTCGGTTTATAAATATTTGAATAGATATTTTTCATTAATTATTTAATATAAAAGAGTAATTCTTAAAAATGATACTTATATGAAAAAATCTAGCATTTCTCCAGATATTACAAAGTTATCCTTTGAGGAAGCATTGGAGCAATTAGAAGAAATTGTTAGCAAGTTAGAAGATGGCTCCATTAATTTAGAAGAATCCATCGAAGAATATACACGAGGAGTTCATCTTAAAAATCATTGTGAAAATAAATTAAAAGAAGCAACTTTAAAAGTAGAGCAAATCACTATTGATAAAGATGGGAAATTCTCAACAAAGGAATTTAATAAAAATTCCTAAGAATGAACGTCACTGAAAAAAATATTAGCAAAGTTGCAAAAGACGTTGATATTTTCTTAAAAAAATTTCTCAGTAAGAAAAAACAACAGAGCAAACTTTATCATGCAATAAAGTACGGTTTATTTTCAGGAGGGAAAAAATTTAGATCTTATTTAGTAATTAATTCAGGAAAATTATTTAATTTAAATTATAAAAATTTAATAGTTATTGGTGCGGCAGTAGAGTGTATGCATTCTTATTCACTCATTCATGACGATTTACCCAGTATGGACAATGATGATTACAGAAGAGGAAAAAAAAGTACGCATAAAGTTTTTGGAGAGTCCACAGCAATTCTTGCTGGTAATTCGCTATTAACTCTAGCATTTGAGATTTTAACCTCTAATCAACTAAATTCTAATTATAAAGTTAAATCAGATTTAGTTTATTCACTTGCATCATCAGCAGGCTATACTGGAATTGCCGGTGGTCAATTTTTAGATCTTAAATTTGAAAAAATGAAAGTGAATAAGAATTTAATTGTTGATATGCAAAATAAAAAAACAGGTGAGTTAATAAGTTTTTGTTTAGAAAGTGCAGCAATTTTATCTGGTAAAAATTCACATAGAAAATTTTTAAAAAATATTGGTATGGATCTTGGTTTATTATTTCAAATTACAGATGATCTGCTGGATATATTTGGAGATACAAAAAAAATTGGAAAACCTACAAGAAGAGATAATCAAAAAGGCAAAGCTACAATCATTAAAAATATTGGTGTGAATAAAACAATTGAATTTTGTTATAAGTTAGTGGATTCAATCACCGAAAGACTTAAAAATAAATATAGAACAAGAGCAGATAGCTTGATAGATTCTGTAAACTTTTTGTTAAGAAGAGAACACTAATGTTAAACACACCATTGCTTGATAAAATTAAAAATCCACAGGATCTTAAAAAATTAAAAATATCAGAACTTAAAACCTTAGCAAATGAGTTAAGAGCAGAATTAATCGATGCAGTTTCAGTTACTGGAGGACACCTTGGAGCAGGCCTTGGTGTTGTTGAGCTTACTATTGCAATTCATTATCTTTTTGACACTCCAAAAGACAGATTGGTATGGGACGTAGGACACCAAGCATATCCTCATAAAATTTTAACAGAACGAAGAGATAGAATTAGAACATTAAGAAAAGGTGGAGGACTATCAGGATTTACAAAAAGATCTGAAAGCATTTATGATCCATTTGGCGCAGCCCATAGTTCAACTTCAATATCAGCATCTTTAGGAATGGCAGTTGCAAGAGATTTAGATGATAGAAATAATAATGTAATTGCTGTTATTGGTGATGGAGCCATGAGTGCAGGAATGGCTTATGAGGCCATGAATAACGCAGGCTCTATGAAATCGAGATTAATCGTTATTTTAAATGATAATGATATGTCCATTGCACCTCCTGTTGGTGCTATGAGATCTTATCTTGCAAAATTATTATCTGGAAAAACTTACATAGGATTTAGAGGGTTTTTAAAAAAAATTGCATCATTATTTCCAAGATCAATCAAAACCAGAGCCGCAAGATTTGAGGAATACTTTAGAGGACTTGCTGTTGGTGGAACTTTATTTGATGAACTAGGTTTTTATTATGTGGGTACGATTGATGGACATAATTTTGATCAATTAATACCTGTTTTAAAAAATGTAAGAGACTCTAGTCATCAAGGTCCTTTCTTAGTTCATGCAATTACCCAAAAAGGAAAAGGTTATATTCCTGCTGAAAATTCAGAGGATAAATATCATGGTGTTAATAAATTTGATGTAGTGACAGGCGCGCAAGTCAAATCAACAGTTAACACTCCAACATTTACAAAAGTTTACGGAGATACGCTTGCTAAACACGGAGAGATCGATAGTAAAATTGTTGCAATTACAGGAGCAATGCCATCAGGAACCGGCGTTGATATATTTGCAAAAAAATTTCCAACACGTACATTTGATGTTGGAATTGCTGAACAACATGCAGTTACATTTGCAGCAGGACTTGCAACAGAGGGATATAAACCTTTTGCGACTATTTATTCAACATTTTTACAAAGAGCATATGATCAAGTAGTTCATGATGTTGCTATTCAAAATCTTCCTGTTCGATTTGCAATTGATCGAGCAGGGTTAGTTGGCGCAGATGGACCAACCCATGCAGGTTCATTTGATATTACTTACCTTGCAACACTCCCAAATTTCGTAGTAATGGCACCAAGCGATGAGGCGGAACTTGTTCGAATGATTAATACTGCAGTAACTATTAACGACAGACCTTCCGCATTTAGATATCCAAGAGGAAATGGTTATGGAGTAGAACTTCCAAGTATTAAAGAGACTATCGAAATTGGAAAAGCAAAAGTTATTCAAGAAGGAAAACAAGTTTGTCTATTAAGCTTAGGCACAAGATTAGAAGAGTGTAAAATTGCAGCTAGTGAATTAAAGAATAAAGGAATTTCAACTACGATTATTGATGCAAGGTTTGCAAAACCATTAGATAAAGAATTAATTTTAAAATCTGCAAATACTCATGAAGTATTAATCACAATTGAAGAAGGTTCTATCGGTGGATTTGGTTCACATGTTGCAAATTTATTAGCCGAGCATGGAGTTTTTGATAAAGGACTCAAATTTAGATCGATGATACTTCCTGATGTATTTATAGATCAAGACACTCCAGAGAGAATGTACGACGTTGCAGGTTTAAACGCTAAGCACATTGTTCAAAAAGTTTTAGAGGTTTTCTTTAGTAAAGATGGAATAAGAATTATTAAGTAAATTTTAATTAATATCCACATACACCCTTAAAAGTAGAAAATTTGATTCAAAATAGAATCAAAAGGGAATCAAAACGAGAACATTGAAACTTTGAATTACGAGATATCCACAGCAAATTTCTTTAGAGTCTCCATAGGTATGATCTCTAAAGTCTTCATATGAGTTCTTCTAAGGTAAATTTTGCACCCGTGACCAGCATCAATAGCTCTTTTTACCCAACTTGCACAAACACACCAATTATCTCCATTCCTTAACCCTTCAAATCCAAATTCAGGATGAGGTGTAATTAAATCATTACCATTTTCTTTACACCAATTTAGAAAATCATCGTTTACTTTTGCGCACACACAATGCATGCCAACATCGGTTTTGTCTGTATTGCATGAGCCGTCACGAAACCAACCGGTAACTGGATTCATTGAGCAAGGCTCAATATCTTCACCAAGTACATTTTTTTGTTTTTGGATTTTATTCATGTTTAAACACATTCGCTATTTTTTGATCAATCTCGGCATTAAATGAAAATGATCTTCTCTCTTCACCAGATTGAAAAGGATAGACTGTGTGCATTAAATAGTTTGGAAATAAAATCATATCACCAACTTTTGGTTGATGATTGTAGATACTTTTGCTTAAAAAAGCTCTTGAGCCATGAATAAAATCAATCGTGCCATGGGTCTTAATATTTTGTTTATGAGACCTTGTGTCATCATTTAAAGACTTTGGAACTTTTAGATAACCAACCCCAGAAATATGCCCGTCATGATAATGAGTAGGATTATATTCATTTTCAAATTGTCTAACCACCCATACGTTCTTAATTTTAAATTTAGTAATTTTTTTATTTAGTGATTTTTCAATATAGTTTTTAGTAATTTTGAATAAAAAGCTTTTTAAATATTTATTTATAAAATTTTTAGAAAGTTTTAATTCC
>RGRP01000160.1 GCA_010021145.1 Candidatus Fonsibacter lacus | reverse complement strand
ATCATTTTCTGCGCTATAAATTCCTCATCGTTAGAATTCGTTTGTACTTTAATGAATTCCTGATACCTTTTTAGTGGTATTTCGTCAAGGCTTGTAGGTATGTTTATGTTAACCTTCATATTTATATAACTTTATTTTTTATTATCGTAGTAAGTACGTGCTACACCATAAGCTTCAAATAGCATTTTAATGTGTAACATTAATCTTTGTGGGTTATCGAAGACTATTCGTACTTTTTTATTCGTCTTTTCGTAAATAAAAGCTTCTACTACTGCGACTGCTTCGCGTATTTGTGGGTCATTCATCGGATAAAGTATTGTCCGTAGGTAGTGTTTAAACCTAACGTTTCCATTTCGTGATAACGTAACGCGTCAATAGCGTGATTAAAATGGTCTATAGGCTTGTTTAAACGCATTCCTGTTTTGTCAGTGTCCCAACAATACGAGCGTAATTCTTTAATTAAATTACTGCTATTGGAAGTAACAAGGTAATTTTGACGCTGCATAACATCTATTCCGTAATTTATACTGTCTTTTCCTTTTGTAACTGCTTTAATCGTCTTTCCGTAGCGTCTTATTTCTTCTATTGATTTTGGTTCTGCACTATCAGCATATATTACTACGTTATTAGGTAACTCTTTTGCTATGTCGCTGTTTAACATTCCTGTTCTATAGGCTAACTCGTTTATGATTCGTGTTCCGTTAAAATTGTAAACTTCTATTATTGCAGTTGGGTCATTAGTATAACCAAAGTCTAAACCTATTCCGATTAACTTAGCATCTTTAGGAATGGTGTCTATTTGTTTCCAGTTGTTAAATACTACGCCTTCTAAGCTACCTACTTGACCTTCTCCGTATACTTTCCACCAATTAGCCCAATAACTACTCGTAGCAGCTTTTTCACGATTCTTTTCTATTTGTTGTACTATTGATTCGTCTAATGCTTCGTTGTCTTTGTAGGTAAGAATTATAAAGTCGGAATCAGGTTCGTCTTTTAGTTCAGTGTGTACCCAAAACTCATTAGCAGGATTAAAGTCTAAAAAGACTTCCTTCTTTGTACGTATAGCTAACTCGTTGTATGCTTCAAATGGTACGTTGTTACACTCGTTAATATACAATATGTCACGCCTTGCACCACGTAGTTTAGAACTATCATCTGCGCTAAAGAACTCTATAAAACTTCCGTTAGCAAATTCGTATTTTAGTAGCGTCTTGTTAAACCTGTCATCAAAGAACCTTCCTGTCCATTTCATTATCTTTTCAAAGTCACGTAATGCGCCCCTTCTTAAATGTGGTATTGATTCAGCTACTATGCTTATCTCTAATCCTGCTGTCTTTGTTGCTTTATCAATTAATACAGGTAAAATACCAAATGTCTTACCCGCAGAAGTTCCACCTTGAATTATCTTGATTCGTCTTTTTAAACCAAGTATTTTATTAATTGCTGTCGTTCTCCGAAACATCAGGAAATAATGGTTGTTCGATATTCGTTTGCTCTATTTGCTCTTTTAAGTTGTTTAAACGCTGTGTAATGCTTGGATTATACTGACCTACCATACCACCTTCGATTTGGTCGTTACGTATTTCTTTACGTATACGTGAACAGATAGGTATAAATTCACTATATCTTTTATCTACATTCTTAAAATACTGTTCAACTTGTCCTACGATATCCCAGCAAAAAACTTCAAAGCCTTCCATTGTTAGGGGTCTTTCTAAAGGTTCTGCTCTTTCTTCGAACTCTTTACCACCGAATACGCTTTTTATTCTTGGATTTGCTTTTACGTCTACTTTGTATCTTTCAAATAGTTCGTATAGTTGTTCAGGACTATTTAAGTTTCTTGGTCTACCTACTTTTGCCATTT
>RGRP01000159.1 GCA_010021145.1 Candidatus Fonsibacter lacus | reverse complement strand
AAAAACTAATTAGTTTTTAACAGAAGCTTTTTTGCTTTCGTCTTCAATAACTTTTTTGATTTCTGTTAAACCTTCTAAAAGTCTTTTATTAAGAATTTCAAAAGATTCTTTTGCAGTTTTTTCTGCAATTTTAGAGAAATCAGTAGCAATATTTTGAGCTTCAACGATTGATTCTTGGATCAATTCAATTGATTTACCAGCTGATTGCTGAGGGTTTCCCTTAGCTAATTCAGAAGTAGCATCTTTAGCGCTAGAAATAGCTTTGTTAAGTACTTCTATTTGCTTTTTAGCAAGCGCATTGTAGCCTTCAAATAATACTTTAGATGCATTAGCAAATGTTTCTAAAGTTTTTTTCTGAGCATTGATTAAATTCTCAGAATTACCATCTACTGTTGGTACTTTAAGAGCAGCTAACATCTTTTGAAAATCAAAGAATTCAAAAGGATTGTTTATGTTTGTCATCATTGTTTTTTCCTTGTTTTATTTAATGAACTATATTTATGTTGCAGTGCAATATATTTCAAGTCTAAAAATGACTATATTTGTTAAATAACTGATTTTATTGACTTTTTTCTTTTGCAAATGCAATATTTATATATTGCATAAGCACATATAGGTTATTACTCTAAACATAATTATTAGGCTATTATTAGAGGGCAAAAATGACAAAAAAAGACAAGGATAAACAGCCTGATAAAATTAATTTTGAAGATCTAAGCGGTGTCTTTGAAAATAATCTTAAAATTTATAATCAGTACGTAGAGTCTTTTAAAAATTTAGGATCTAATCAAAATCCCTTTGCTGCATTTTCAGCGAATACAAAAAACAATTCTAATTTTACAGTTAACGACTTATCTAATCTGATAGCTCCAACAATGACGAAGATGATGGAGTCTTTTAAAAACTTTCAAACAGGTATTCAGCAAAATCCAAATATTTACTTCGATCAACTCAATAAATGGGTTTCGCAAATTGCAAATTTAAATTTTTATTTTGTAACACGTGCATCCGGAGGGATGGCAAATCCGGTCGTGTTCGAAGAGAAGGCTGATAAAAGATTTTCTAATGAAGAATGGAAATCAAACTTATTTTTTGATTTCATTAAACAATTTTATTTAATTAGTGCAAACTTTTTAAATAATTTAATTGAGAATGTAGAATTTAAAGATCCTAAAGATAAACGTTTAATGCAATTTTATTTAAAGCAATTAAACAGTGCTCTATCCCCTTCAAACTTTGCTTTTACTAATCCAGAAGTTTTAAAAAAAACCGTTGATGAAAAAGGAAATAATTTAGCAAAAGGCTATGAGAATTATAAAAAGGATTATGAAAAACACCCAAACAAACTCTTTATCCAACAATCAAAGGCTGGCGAATTTGAAATTGGAAAAAATTTAGCAACTACAAAAGGCAAAGTTATATTTAAGAATAATTTATTTGAACTTATTCAATACGATTGCACAACTGATCAACAGTATGCAAAACCAATGTTGGTGATTCCACCCTTCATTAACAAATATTACATTATGGATCTAAATGAAAAAAAATCCATGATGAAATATCTAGTTGATAAAAAGTTTAATACTTTTTTAATTTCATGGAAAAATCCAGATGCAAGTTCAAGAAATATTTCTTTTAAAGAATACATTGAAGATGGGGTCTTAGAAGCGTTAAGAGTAACTTGTGAAAAGACAGGATCGAATGCAGCCAATATTGCTTCCTATTGTGTTGGTGGAACTTTAGCATCTCTTGCTCTTGCTTATTTAAAAGTAGTTCCAAATAAATATAAAATTTCAAGTGCCACTTATTTTGCAAGCTTAATCGACTTTGAAGATCCAGGAGAACTTGGAATTTTTATTACGGATGAACAGATTACA
>RGRP01000158.1 GCA_010021145.1 Candidatus Fonsibacter lacus | reverse complement strand
GTAGCAAGTCCTACTGTTCGGTATTTAATACCTTTTAAATCTGCCATACTTTTGATTTCTTTTTTAAACCAACCAAAAGGCTGAGCTGGCATTGGCATCGCGAAGAAACCAACGACATCTAATTTAGTTGCTGCTAGTGTTTTATCATACAATGCTCTTCCTCCGCCGTATTCAATCCATCCCATTAATTCTTGAGATGAGAATCCGTAAGAAGGTCCTGTTCCAAACAATGAGGAAACTGCATTTTTACCATACCAGTAAGCTGTAACAGAGTGACCAGCATCCACAACGCCAGTGCTTACTCCGTCTGCAATCTCAGCAGTTTTTAAAACTGAGTTAACAGCCATAACGTCTATTTTTAAAGATCCGTTAGAAAGTTGTTCTACTCTCTTACCGTAATCTTTCGCCATCTCAAAAAATGGGTCTGCATCTGCAGGGCCCCAAGCTGTTTGCATTTTAAGAGTGACAGTTCCTTGCGCAACCGAAATATTTGGCATTGCAAGAGAAGCAGCGGCAACAGCACCTGTAGCTGCAGCAGCTTTGAAAAACTTACGTCTTGAAGTTTTTTTAGACTCCAATGACGTAACTTCGTCTTTTAGTTTTGTCATTTATTTTCCCTTATTTAGTTAATTAACTGAGATCGATTAAAGCAAAAACAAATGCGAGAGTCTCTAAAAAAATATCTTAAAAATATATATAAATGATCAATTAACACTACTTTTGGTTGTAATAAAAAATATAAATTTACTTTTGTTATTTAATATTAAATTAATTAAATAAAATAGAGATCGTTAAATAACAAATGAATATCTTTTCTCAGGAAACTTTAATCTTTCTAGAAATAATTTTAGTAAATGTAATCTTGTCTGGTGACAATGCCATTGTAATTGGAATGGTCGCTTCACAATTTGAAGGTTCATTAAGAAAAAAAATTTTAATTTACGGAACCCTTGTAGCCATTCTAATGAGATTGGTATTTACAGGAGTAGTTACTTATTTACTTCAATTCCAAGGGGTAAAATTAATTGGTGGTTTATTATTACTTTGGATTGTCTACAAACTTTACCAAGACGTTATTAAAGAAAAAGAAAGTGAAGATAATAATAAGTTTGTAGTCAAAGAAACTGAAAGATCGAAATTAGGCAAAGCAATTTTAACAGTTGCTTTAGCTGATATCACTTTAAGTTTGGATAATGTTTTAGGAGTTGCGGGTGCTGCTAAAGGTCATTACTGGGCGCTTATGTTTGGACTGACTCTTTCAATTGTTATTATGGCAACACTTGCAAATTTAATTTCTATTTATATTAAAAAGTTTAAATGGATTGCTTGGATTGGACTACTTGCAATCTTATGGGTGGCTTGTGAACTTATCTATGAAGACTCAATAGTCTTGGCCGCTAAATACTTTTAATTGACCTGATCTTTAGGTTTTTTATTATTAAAGAAATTTTCTAAGTTATCGATTGCTCTATTTCCCATATCAATTCTTGTTTTAACGGTTGCGCTTCCAAGATGAGGAAGTAAAAAAAGATTATTTAGTTTTAAATATTCAGGATTAATTTTAGGCTCTCCATTATAAACATCAAGGCCTAGAGCAAAAACTTTCCCGCTTTTCATTGCTTTAATCATAGCATTGTCATCAATAATATCGCCTCTTGCAGCATTCGTAACGACAGCCCCATCAGGTAAATAATTAATGGATTGTTCGTTAACTAAATTTGTAGTTTCTTTAGTTGCTGGACAATTAATAGATAGAAATTCGCTGTTATTAAATAACGATTTAATGTTGTCATGATAAATTGCTCCTTCTTCTAGATTAGAGGCTAATTTAGTTCTGTTGTGATAATGAATTTCCATACCAAAACCTCGAGCACGTTTTGCAACTGCTCTGCCAATTCTACCCATGCCAAGAATTCCTA
>RGRP01000157.1 GCA_010021145.1 Candidatus Fonsibacter lacus | reverse complement strand
CCAACCTGCAGGAGGATCTGACGGCCGGCAACGTGGCCAAGCTCACCTTCACACTGGAGGGCTACGGAGTGCCGCAGGACTACCAGCAGGGTGACGGGATCGCCACGCTGACCATCACCAATGGCGGCAATGGCCTGAGCGCCGGCACCGGTGTGGCCCTGGTGAGCACCAGCCCGGCGCAGGGAAACCTCTCTGGTAAGAATGCAACCGCCACGATCACGGTCAACGGCAGCGGCGTGATTCAGACCATCACCGTGGTGGCTTCTGGCGAGAACTACAAGGTCGGCGACGTGCTGACCATCACGGACACTGCGGTGGTGGGCTCTGGCGACACCGCGCCGGTGCTGACCGTGGCGACGGTGGCCTGATCAGAGGTTCCCGCTGGACAGCTTCCGCCATTCGGCGATAAAGAAGCTGTTCAGTGGGTGCTTGTCGAGGGCTGGCTTGATCCAGTTCCTCGGCGGCACCACTGTGCTGCGTGGTCCGACCACGTAACCGGTGAGGATCAGGCCGGCGTACATGAAGCCCTTGTCGCTCTTGGCGTCCCAGGTGAAGACGAGCTGGGTGGCCGAGGGGTACTCCCGACGCTGCGACCTCAGCAGGCCGCCAAGGTCCACGATGTCCCGCGGGCTGCCGACGATCGTGCCATTGCGCCGGCGTGTCTGGCGCGGCCAGTCGAACTGCACCGTCTGGATTTCATCCTTCAGCTGCCGGTCCATCACATCGCCATAACGGCGCAGGATCACCGGCACCCGCAGCTTGAGCTGTGCAGCGTTCCAGCCCTTCAGCTCCAGCCGTGCCGATACCTCAGCCATACAGGTAGGCCGCCAGCCGGATCCGATCGCCCAAGATGGTCTGCAACGTGGTTCCGAGCAGGCCGGTGTTGCCGTAGGGAAAGCGTTCCTGCAGCACCTCGCACGGCATCTCCCGGCCGCTCATCGTGATCGTGCCGCGGGTGCCGGGACGGATGCGGGCATCGAGGGCCTGGGGCTCGACGGCATAGCCTTCGCAGACGATGGTGTCAGCATCGACACCCTGCAGGTTGGCCGCCTGCGGGCCGCCCTGACGCAGATACAGGGTCACGGTGGCAGTCTCCTCCACCGGCAGCACGTTGCCGGTATCGGGATCAGTGACGGTGCCAACGGTCGGCAGGGTGAACACGGCCGTCGCGTTGGCCAGTGCTGAGAGGGCTGAAGTCATGCCCTAGGTTTCCCGGCAAGCTAGGCCACTGAGGATGTAGCAGTGGCGGAACAGCTGGGCGAAGCCGTACTCAGGCTGTCGGTAGATGACCAGGCGCTGAATGCAGGGCTGCAGCGGGCACGGCAGCAGGCAGGGCAGACCGGGCAGCAAATGGAGCGGGCTTTTGGCGGTGTCTCCAATGTCTTGAGCAGCATCGCCGGCCTGGCTGGTGTCGTCGGCATCGGTGCATTGACGCAGCAGATCATCAGCACCGGGCAGGCATCTGAGCGGTCCAAGATTCAGCTCAACGCACTCGCAGGCGCCTATGGCGAAGCAGAGCAGGCAGCGGATTCTGTCCAGCGGATTCAAAAGGTGCTGGGTGTCAGCGCTCTGGATGCTCGCCAGGGCTTTGCACAGCTCTATGCGGCCCTGCGTGGCACAGGCATCGGCTTGCAGCAACTGGAGGTGCTGTTCGTTGGCGTCAGCAACGCGGCCCGGCTCTCGGGCGCCAGCACCGCAGAAGCACAGGGGGCACTGCTGCAGCTGAAGCAAGGCCTGGCAGCTGGTGTGCTGCAGGGTGATGAGCTGCGATCTGTTCTGGAGGGCCTGCCGGCACTGTCGCAGGCGATTGCCAAGGAGCTTGGGGTCAGCGTCGGTCAGGTAAAAAAGCTCGGCTCAGAGGGCAAGATCACCAGCAAGATCGTCTTTGATGCAGCCAAGTCACTGGCAGATGCCACGGTT